>CAZGBW010000103.1:0-8171 GCA_964523995.1 uncultured Victivallales bacterium
TGTCTTTACCAGCGAGGTGAAGTAGACGTGGTACAGGTTAAGCCCCAGCAGCCCGGTCGCCAGCAACGCGGCCAACGCGGTGCAGCGGCGGTCGCCACCGGCGGTCGCCGCCATGCGGGCGGCCAGCAGCGCCGCCAGCAAAAGGGTTGCGATGCCGCAAAACGCGGTAAACAAACGCCCACCGACCACCCCGTACGCCGCCACCAGCGGATACGCCAGGCCGTAGACATACGCCATCACCGGTCCCTGCGTGGACGCGAAATCAAGGAACGGGTGCTTCCCGTCATGCACCAGCCGCCCGGCATACAGGTACCAGCCCTCATCCTGATTCAGATCCCCGAGAGCGATCGCCGCCGCGTACAGCAGCAGCACGCAGACGGAAAGCAGTCCGACCGCCATGCCGACCCGCCGTCTCTCTCTCCGGTCGTTCTCCATACCTTACGACCCCGGGTGCTCGGCCTTGGATCCTGTCTTGCAGAGCGGGCAGTCCGACGGTGTCCATACCGTCGGCGCCATCTTGACCAGGCTGATCATCGGCACGTTGAAATGGACCGATCCGGCACTGCGGTCCACCAGCAGCCCGATGGCCGCAACCGTCCCTCCGCCAGCCCTGACGATGTCCATCGTCTCCTGCACCCGCCCGCCTCGGGTGACGACATCCTCCGCCACCGCATACCGGGCACCCGGCGTGATCGTGAAACGGCGCATCACCAGCAAGCCATCCGCCTTCTCGGCGAAAATCGACATCACCCCGAGCGCCCGGGCCAGCTCGTGGCCGACAATCAGCCCCCCCAGCGCGGGCGATATGACCGCATCCACGCCTGCGGCAAGGACCGTTTTCATTTTATCCGCCAACGCCCGGCACAGTTTCCCGGCCGCTTCCGGGTAGCGCAGCACATTCGCGCATTGGAAAAAACGGTCGCTGTGCAGTCCCGACCTCAGCTCAAAATGCCCCGAAAGCAGAGCCCCGGTTTCCGACAGCACGTTCAATACCTCGACTTCGCTCATGCGAATCCCCCTTTCTCATTTCTCAAGCACAATCCCATGCCGGATAAAGGTCGGCGTATCCAGATCCTCGCCATCGAGGATCGTCGCCGCCATGTTGTTGAACCGCCCGCGACCCGCGATTTCGAATTTCAGTTCCTCCTGCGACCCCTTGGAGCGGCTGCTCTTTCTCGAGACCGCCGGATCCGGTGCACGGCGCCCGTCCCGCGCCACCGGCGTCACCGTCCGGCGACTGTCCGCCAGGTACGCCGACACGAAAATACGGTCCCGCCAGGCCTCGTTGATCACCGTTCCGACCTGGAGATCGCACTCCGCAGGCAGAACCGCGCCGACGGCATCCATCGTATCGCCGACCTCCTGCAGCGTCATGTCGTGACTGCCGCACACGCAGACCAGCGCCGCCCCGCAGGAACGCAGGGCCGCCCCGGCCTCGAAGACCGGTCCTTCCACCATGGCCCGCACGGCCGCCTGCGCCCGGCCCGGCCCGGTCGCGGTTCCAAAGCCGAAGGAGCAGACCCCGCTGCCTTTCGACGCCAGTGCCACAAATCCCCCAGCATCCACACCGATGAGCATCGGTTGCGCCAGCATGTGCCACAGGCTGCAGATTCCGGCCGCCAGGGCCTCGTCTGCCCGTGCAAAGGCAGACGCCACATCCCCCTCGGCGCCAGCGCCCGCGAACAGCCGGTCGTTGGGGATCATGGCGGTGAAATCCGCCGCCGCCGTCACCGCCTGCAGCCCATCCTGCGCGATGCGCCCGCGCCCGGCACCCTCAAAGGAAAACGGCATCGTCACCACCGCCAGGGTCAGCAACCCGGATGCGCGCGCGGCGGACAGCACAACCGGAGAAACCCCGGTACCGGTACCGCCGCCGAGTCCGGCGGCAAGAATAAGCGCATCGCAGTCCGAGAACAACCCGCGGATCATCTCCAGGTCGTGCTCTGCCGCCGCCCTACCGAGCACCGGATCCCCGCCCGTGCAGGCGTCCACCCCGGCGCGACGGCCGACCTGGAGCTTTGTCGCGGCTTTCGATAGAGCCAGGGCCCTGCCATCGGTATTGATCACCGCCAGCGGACCTTCCCCGCTCATGCCGCCCAGGACCCCTTCCAGCGCCCGGCTCCCGCCGTCGCCAACCCCCAGTACGCAGACCCGTCGCAGCGGGGTCTCCCTTGCCTCTCGAACGAGCTTGAACATTTCAGGAACCTCCCGGCCGGCGTTTCTTCAACCCCGTCCCAAAACTTTTTTCCAAAAGGATCCGAACCCCGAATGGCCGTCATCCCCCGAAGGGTCGCGAGTCCGGAACACATATTCAATCAGTCCGCAGCAGGTCGCATATTCCGGGGCCTCGACGCCCTTCTTCAGGCTGAGCACATTGCGCGGCTTCCCGGTTACGCAGGGCAGACCGAATACAGACCGGGCCAGCTCGTGGATATCGCGCATGTTTGCTCCACCGCCGGTCAGGACAACGCCGCTCCCCAGCCGGGACAGGGCCTTGACCTCCTCAAGCTGCCGGCGGATCTTCTGGAACGTCTCCTTCATCCGCTCATGGATCACCACATGCAGCGAGCGCAGGTTCACGATATTGCCCGAGAATCCAAGTTCGGCCGGCAGCGCCAGCTTCGGCGGATCCACCACATCCGGCACCATCGCCCGGCCATGTTCCTTCTTGATTTTCTCCGCCCGGATCTGCGGGATGTTGAAACCGAGCATGATGTCGTTGGTCACATGATCGCCACCCACGCCCAGGGACCCCCCGCAGGCCATCACCTCGCCCGCGTAGGCAATATAGTCGGTCGTGCCCGCGCCGAGGTCAATCACCAGGACACCGCTGCGCTTCTGCTCCGGCGTCAACACGGCCAGTGCCGAGCCAAGCCCGCTGAACACCGTATCCTGTATTTCCATCGGGATGCGCTCCACCGTCCGCTGCGTGGTCATCAGCAGGCTGCGGACCCCGTGGAACCCCAGGATGTTCAGGGCCAGCTTCGCACCCACCATTCCCTCGGGATTCACGACCGGCTCATGATCGTCCACGCTGTAATTCTGATCAATCGTGTGAATCATCTCCCGGTCTTCCGGCAGATTCACGGCCCGGGCCAGATCCATGACTTCCTCGATGTCATCCGGGGTGATCATGCCGCCGGGATCGAGAACAGGGATCACGCCGCTGTAGTAGGATCCCCTTATATGTCCGCCGCTCACCGCCAGGACCACCTCGTTGATCACCACATCGCTGCCGACCTCCGCATCCGCCAGCGCCTTGCGGGCACAGGCAATGGCGCTTTCCGGATCGATAATCTCCCCCTTGCGCACGCCGGCGGACGGATGTTCACCCTTGCCGATGATCATCACGCTGCCGTCGTCCCGCATCTCGCCCACCAGCGCCACCGTCTTTGCCGTTCCAATTTCCAGTGCCACTACAGGATCCATAGTTTTCTCCCCCGTCTATCGCGCAAATACCCGTCCCGGGATGGTGACATTGTACTCGGTGTGCCCGGCCTGATCCTGCTGTGTCACCTGTCGCAGCTCGGCAAGCCGCAGGAGGAGGTTCGCGTGCGAGGCCTCTGAATGCCGCCCCATTTCCTCCCAGGCCAGCTTCGCCTCCTTGATCCCGTCGGACGTGAGGACGTGGACGCGCAGGTAGTCGGTGCGGCTCACATCCACCCCCACAATACGCAAGCCCACCCGCGGATTGTCACAGGCATCCAGCACCTCGATCGCCGCGCGCGACATGCCCTGCACCGTACGCCCCGGTGCCAAGTCCGCGTCTTTATCCCCGATGATCACCGGCAACCGGTGCAGGTCGCTGCTCAGGCGGAATACAAACCCCTCGCGATCCGCCACCAGCGCCCCCCGCTGCCCCATCCGCACCAGCGGATCCCGCTCCCGGATTTCCACCACCAGCGTCCCCGGCAACCGGCGCCGGATCCGCATCGTCCTGGCCAGCGGATTGCGCTCAAGATAATGCGAGACCAGTTCACGGGCATCAAAGGCGAACAGGTTGCAATCCGCCGCAATCCCGACATACGCCAGATACTCGCGAATCATCGCTTCGGTCTTGATCCGGCCGTCCTCGATCTCAATGGACTGGATCCGGAAACGGTCGTTTTCCGAAAAAAGAACTTTACGCGCAAACCGCGCACCGGCAACAGTCACCAGCACCAGCCCGCAAAGCACGGTGACCAGGAAGAGGATCGCCCCGAACTGGTACCATCCGTTGCCACCGCCCGGGCGCTTCACCCGCGTACCGAGCTGCACCGTGCGCCGGTTCCCCCCCCGTTCACGGTTACCGGCCATGGCCACCTCCATCCGGTTGCGCCACACGACCCGCACGCGCTGTTTCCATCAACCGGCCGCAAAGCGCGGGAAACGGGATGCCGGCGGCGGCCGCGGCCTTCGGCAGCAGGCTGGTTTCCGTCAGGCCGGGAATGCTGTTCAACTCCAGCACCAGCAGCGTGCCGTCGTCGCGCATCCGGAAATCCACGCGACCGACCCCCTCGCAACCCAGCGCGTCAAACACCGCCAGCGAAAGCCGCTGCGCTTCGGATCGAACCGCGTCCCCGATCGGCGCCGGACAGAAATACCTTGTCCGCCCGGGGGTATACTTCGCCTCATACCCGTACCATCCGTCGGGAGCCGCAATTTCCACGACCGGCAAGGGATCGCGCCCGATCACGCCCACCGTCAGCTCACGCCCCGGGATGTACTCTTCCGCCAGAACCGTCTCGTCATACGTGAAGGCATCCGCCAGCGCCGCGGCCCACTGCGCCTCCGTCCGGACCAGATGCAGTCCGATGCTGGACCCCTGGCTGGCCGGCTTGATCACCGCTGGCAGCGGAAAGGACACGCCACCGCCACGCCGCAGAAGGCAGTACGCTGGCGTGGGGATGCCATGCGCCTCGAACGCCCGCTTGGTCATGGACTTGTCCATCGCCCGCCGGCTGGCTTCCGCCCCGGATCCCGTGTAGGGGATTCCCATCCCGTCGAGCAGCGCCTGCACGCCGCCGTCCTCGCCAAACTCCCCGTGCAGCGCGATAAAGACCGCCTCGGTGCCCGCTGGCAGCGTGAATGCCCGGCCCGTCACCTCGACGGCCGAAACGTCATAGCCGCAATCCCGCAGTCCCTTCACCGCGGCAGCACCGCTGCGCAGCGAGACCTCCCGCTCCGCGGAAGGCCCCCCCATCAGCACCGCCACACGCCTGTATCGCTTTCCGTCCATTCGCAATCCCAATCCTAATCGTAATCGTAATCCTACTCGCCACCGTCGCCTGTACTACGAAACACTACTCTAGGCAGACAACCTCCCGGACCAGTTCCACCCCGGACGACCGCCGCACGGCCGATTCCATGCGATGAATCAACGCCAGCACATCCGACGCGCAGGCCCCCGCATCGGCAACCACGAAATTGCCATGACGGGGATAAATCACCGCCCCCCCGATCCGCATCCCCTTCAGCCCGGCCGCCTCCACCAGCTTCCCCGCATACGCCCCCGGCGGATTCCGGAACACCGACCCGGCACAGCGCAGACCGTTCATCCAGGCACGTCGCACCGCGATTTCCTGGCGACGGGCCAGGATATCCGCCGGATCCCCCGGCACCAGCCGGAATCCTGCCTCCAGAACAATCAAATCCCGCAGCGACTCGCAGCCCCGATACCCCCATTCAAGCGCATCGGCCTGAACTATACACGGTTCCCCGTCACGATTCAAACCGCGAATCCATAAAATTCGTTCCCGGACCTCGTGCCCGTAAGCACCCCCGTTCATCCGGAGAATACCGCCCACGCCGCCCGGGACCCCCTCCAGGAATTCAAGCCCCGAAAGCCCCGCCTCCGTCAGGTGCTCCTGGAGCCGAACCAGCGGGACGGCACCACCCGCCATCACGGTTTCCCCCTCCAGGCGGATCCCCTGGAACGCCACCCCCGTCAGCCGCATCACCACGCCGCGCACCCCCAGATCACTCACCAGCATATTGCTGCCAGCCCCGAGGATCCGCAGCGGCAGGCTGTGCAACCGGCAGTACCGCAGCACCCGCGAGGCATCTTCTTCCGACCCGGCCTCCACCCAGCAGTCCGCCCGCCCGCCAACCCCGTAGGTCGTGCGCCTTCCCAGCGGCTCATCCTCCCGCACCGCCGACGCCGGTGACAATTCCAATCCCCCGCCGCTCGCAAGCCGGGGGAAATCGCCCGGCGGAGCCCCCTCACCGGCATCCATGGCCGTCCTCGCCCACTGCGCGATCTTTTCAACGTCACCCGCACCGATCACCAGCAACCAGTCCCCATCCCGCGATTCCCGCCGCAGGAACGCCCAGGCCTGCTCCAGCGATGTCGCCAGCAGCGGCTGCGGGACCGCCCCGCCCGCCAACGCCCGGAAATGCGCGTAGAGATCGCACGCCATCCCCCCCTCCAGTGGCGGCTCCGAGGCCGCATAGACCGGCGTCAGCACGAGCAGGTCCACGCCCGCGAACGCCGCCGGGAAATCCGCTCCCAGCGCGGACGTCCGCGTGTAACGGTGGGGCTGGAAAACCGCCAGCAGGCGGCCGCCCGCATGCTCGCGGCGCGCCGTTTGCACCAGGGCCGCGATTTCCGTCGGATGGTGCGCGTAGTCCGAAATCACCCGGATGCCATCGCGCTCGCCGACGGTCTCGTACCGTCGCCGCGGCAGCGCCAGTGCGCTTCCCGCCGCCGCCACCCCGGCAAACGGAACCCCCAGTTCCAGACATACCGCCGTCGCCGCCAGCAGATTGAGCGCATTGTGCGTCCCCGGCAAGACCAGCGGCAAGGCCCCCAGCAGCGCCCCCGCGCGATAAACCCGCATCGTCCCCCCGTCCTCCGCAGGCGCTCCGCGCAGCACCGCCTCCGGCGAAAACCCGTAAGACAGCCCGTTGGCCACCGCCGCGCCCAGCCGCCGCGCCCGAGGATCATCGCCGCAATAGACGACCGTCCGCCGGGCCGCCGCGATAAACGCCGCGAAGCAGGCTTCAAACACCTCGACGGATTCAAAATGCTCCATGTGGTCGAATTCAACGTTGGTGACGACCGCGATGTCGGGGCGGTACAGCGCCAGCGTCCCGTCGCTCTCGTCCGCCTCCACGACCATCACCCCGCCCGCTCCGGCATGCGCGACCGCCCCGAGCAGTACCGACTCCCCGCCGATGCACCAGGACGGGTCGCGGCCAGCCGCCCGCAGGATCTGCGCGATCAGCGTCGTCGTGGTCGTCTTGCCGTGCGTGCCTGCCACGGCCACGGAAGCGCCGAAGTCCGCCAGCAGCGCCGGCAGCACCTCGCCCCGCCGGAAGACCGGCAGCCCCGCCGCCCTCGCCGCCGCCAGTTCCTCGCTGTCCTCGCGCACCGCAGGTGTCCGGACAACCCAGCCCGCCCCGCTCCCGGCGATATGTCCCGCCGACTGGCCCTCCAGGACCGCGATCCCGGCCGCCTCCAGGGACGCCGCCAGCGCCCCCCGTACCGCATCGCAGCCCGAGACCGGCAACCCGCGCGCCCGCAGGAGCAACGCCACCCCCGCCATGCCGACACCGCCGACCCCCACCATGTGGACCGCCGCCTTGTCCGCGATCAGCAACCGGAGAGCACCCCGGCAGCAGGAGCCCCCGGGCAGACAGCCGCGCGCCCCGCCCTGGTCGGGGATTCCGGGGTCATCAACGGTAACGGGAACCGGCATGAACACTCCTGATTCTATTGTGGGTTGCAAGGCAATTGGCAAAGAATACGACTTGGAATATCAACAGGTATTCCGGAGAGACGCAAGCGATAATTACATCGTCCCCGCTCGCTGATCAACCCCGAACAATCTCCACAACCGTCTGCTCACCGACAGCCCAGGCCGGGCCGCGCTCCTGGGGGGCGTGAATCTGAAGAAGATCCCCCTTTCTTACGCTTAAAAAGGTGAGCCCCGCCGGTGAGCGGTCTTCTTTACGGGTGGAAAGCGCGAAGCGCCCCCGCGGTCCGCAGATTAAAATCCGCACTCTGCCCGCCTTATTAAGCATCGGCTCCGATACCACCCGATACCGCACAGCAACAGAAGGGCTCTCCCCGCCCTCTTTGCGAATGACCAACCAGGCCATTTTAAGAGCCTCCCGGTGCGGGCCGGATGCGTTCGCAATGACGTTGAGCAACGGGGGGCCTGCCAGTCTATTGCAGCATGACACGTTGC
>CAZGBW010000104.1:0-2658 GCA_964523995.1 uncultured Victivallales bacterium
CCAGATTGGAAAGCGGTTCGTCGAGAAGCAGGCACTGCGGATGCACGACCAGGGCACGGGCCAGGGCGACACGCTGCTGCTGTCCGCCGGAGAGCTCGTTCGGCTTGGCGTTGGCTCGGGCGCTCATCTGCACCCGCTCAAGGGCGTCGTCGGTACGTTTTCGTTTCTCGTCAGCCGGGATTTTCCGCATATCCAGGCCGAAGGCGACATTCTGCCGCAAGGTCATGTGCGGCCATAACGCATAGCTCTGGAAGACCATGCCGGTGTCGCGACGGTGGGGAGGGAGTCCGGTGATGTCCTCGTCGCCGATGCGAATCGAACCGCTGTCCGGCTGGCAGAATCCGGCGATGGCCCGCAGCAGGGTGGTCTTGCCGCAGCCGCTGGGGCCGAGCAGGAAGAACAGTTCCCCCGGGGCGATCCCGAGTGAGATGTTGTCCATGGCCCGGGTCTGACCGGAGAACGTTTTGCACAGATTCAGGATTGTAACCGATTTCGCCATGCGGGACATGCTAGCGAAGAGCCTTGTCTGGGACAAGCAGGATATTCGCGTCGAGAATGAGAAAATGGATCTTGAATTCGGCGAGTGTGCTGGTAGGTTCCATCCATATGAAATTCAGCAAGGATATGACGGGTGAATATGTCGGCTATCTGACGGATGAGTCACGGCGGGGTGGCTGCGCCGACGCGATCGCCTTTGCCGAGTCGGAATCCGACATTGTTGAACAGATGCGCGAAGCGGCCGATGCCGGTATCCCGGTTACGGTGCAGAGCGGCCGGACGGGAATTGCAGGCGGTGCGGTACCGGATGGAGGCAGGATCCTGAACGTGAGCAGGATGACCCATTTCACAGGCATGCGGTATGATGAGGATCGCGGCCGCTTCCATATCCAGGCCCAGCCGGGATGCACCCTGAAAGCGCTCCATGAGGCGTTGATGCATGGCGGCGAGTTCGATACGGAGGGGTGGAGTCCGTCTTCGCTGGCGGCGCTGGAGCGGTATCGCCAGGGCCGTCCGCAAGTCTTTCCTCCGGACCTGACCGAGGCCGGTGCCTGCATCGGAGGGGTCGTCGCCTGCAACGGATCCGGCGCGCGGACATTCCGCTACGGGCCGACCCGTCCGCATGTGTCGGCCCTCCGCGTGGTGCTGGTCGGCGGGGATGTGCTCGCGCTGCGGCGTGGGGAGCAGAGGGCTGTCGGACGTGCATTTGAACTGACCAGCGAAGGCGGCCGCCACTTTAGCGGGCGGGTTCCGGATTACGTCCTGCCAGCGGTGAAAAACGCTTCCGGACTCCATGCGCATGACGATATGGACCTGATTGATCTTTTCATCGGTTCCGAGGGGATTCTCGGGGTGTTCAGCGAGATCGAGCTGGCCTTGACTCCGCTTTCCGCTGCCGCCTGGGGGATGACGGCGTTCCTGCCCTCGGAGGATGTCGCGCTGTCGCTGGTGGAGCGCGTCCGCGCAAACCACCGGAAAGCGGTTTCCGCCATCGAGTTTTTCAGTGCCGAGGCACTGAATCTTCTACGTCGCCAGCGCGCTGGCAATCCGGCATTCGAGTCGTTGCCTGAACTGAAGGCGCACTGGCACACCGCCGTCTATGTCGAGCTGCACGCCGATCGTGAGTCGGCTGTCGAAGAGGCGCTCGGCGAGCTGTGCGGGACCCTGGCTGCCTGCGGTGGCAATCCCGACGACGCCTGGCTGGCGACAAACCAGCGCGAAATCGAGACGTTCAAGGGCGTGCGCCATGCGGTGCCGGAATCGGTGAACATGCTGATTTCCGAACGCAAGCGGATTCATCCGTCCATTACCAAGCTCGGCACCGACTTGTCGGTACCCGATGGGTGTCTGCGAGACGTGATGGCGATGTATCACCGCGATCTGCGCGCCGCCGGGCTGGATTACGTGATTTTCGGGCATATCGGGAACAACCATCTGCATGTGAACATCCTGCCGGCGACACCCGAGGACTATGCACGCGGCAAGACCCTCTATCTGGACTGGGCACGGCGGGTGGTTGAAATGGGGGGGAGTGTTTCGGCCGAGCATGGGATCGGCAAGCTGAAGACGGCAATGCTGGAAATCATGTTCGGCACGGACGGTATTGCGCAGATGCGGGCGGTCAAGTGCGTGTTCGACCCGCTCATGCTGCTGAACCGTGGCACGCTTATCCCGCAATGAACCCGGTATGGCATGCAATCGCCCCTGCATTGACGAGGCAGCCTCCTCTCGAAAAATGATATTGCAGCACCTTCCGATTTCTGGTTCCATCGCTTCGCAAGAATGTCGTTGTTTCAGGCTGGGTAATGAAAGGGGGCGGATGATGGATTGCAGAGCGGTCGTGGTGGCGGCAGGCGTTCTGGCGGCGGGAATGGCGTCAGGAACGGAATTCAGCACCTTTTCCCCCCGTGCGTTGAGTCTCGGCGGTGCAGGCACCGGCGGCGCGCGCGGCGCGTATTCGACCTACTACAATCCGGCGGGTCTGGCGGAATCCTCCTTGATCCGCGAGCGCATTGCCATTTCCCTGAGCGTTTACATCCGTGATTACGATCTGGTGGATTACGTGGACCGACTCGCGGATTACGACTGGGATGACGTCACGGACAATCCGGTGGGCAATGCCGCCGATGCCAGTGCCGTCGCGGATATTCTCCGGGAGAT
>CAZGBW010000104.1:2758-8135 GCA_964523995.1 uncultured Victivallales bacterium
GCCGCCATCAAATTCATCAATGCCGAAACCTATAACGGCAGTATTGTCGTGACCGAAGCCGAATCCGATACCCTCTCCGACGAGCTGGACTCGATGTATGAACAGAGTGCGGGGTTCGGTCTTGATGCGGGAGCGCAGTTTCATTTCGCGGGGGCGCCGTTAACCATCGGGGTCCTCGCCCGCAACCTGAACTCCCCTAAGTTCGACACCGCCACCGATGAAGAGTATGAAGACCCCCTCCAGGTACGCGCGGGCGTCGAGTGGGGGTTGGTGCCCGGTGTGTTGAGCCTGGCCGGCGATGTTGACGTCACCCGCAACGAGACCCTGCTGCCGGGGTACGAATCGCAAATGATCGGCATGGGTGCCACGCTGGAGGGATTCCCCTCGATCTTTGCGCTGGCCTTGCGGGCCGGCCTGATGAAGAACATCGCGGAATCCGATGCAGGACTGCTTTACACCGCGGGCATCGGTCTCGGTTTCAGGTGGGTGCATATCGAATTGTCCGCCGCCGTGTCCACCGAGGAAACCGAGGTTGAGGACACGACGATTCCCAAGGAGGCGCATGTGGCGCTCTCCCTTGCATCCTCCTGGTAACCGCCATTGGAGTAAAAGGCACAGCGAGGGATTTGCATCTTTGCATGGTGGGGGTTCCGTGATGAATATGGTGATTGCGATTGACGGTCCGGCGGCGTCGGGTAAATCCACGCTGGCACGCCGGGTTGCGGAATCCCTTGGTTTCCTGTACGTGGATTCGGGTGCTCTTTACCGTGCGGTGGCCTGGATGACGCTCGAGCGCGGCACCGACCCGCGCGATACGGAGCGCGTCGCGGCGCTGACCTCGGCGCTGTCCATGGAGATCTTCGTGGACGGCCGCGCTGTCGGGTTCCGTATGGACGGCCATGCGCCGGGAGCGGCGTTACGCACGGAGCGGGTCAATCAGGCGGTCAGCCCGGTGGCGGCGAATCCGGACGTCCGGCAGTATGTGACCGCCCGTCTGCGGGACATGCTCGCGCTCGGGTCCCTGGTGATGGAGGGGCGCGATATCGGCACCGTTGTCTTCCCCAAGGCGGCCTTCAAATTCTATCTGGATGCGTCGCCCGCCGTGAGGGCGCAGCGTCGCCATGCGGAGATGACGGAGGCGGTGACGGTAGATGCGGTTGGCGCATCCCTGAGCCGCCGTGACAAGATCGACAGTGCCAGGGCGACCGCGCCCCTGATGGTGGCGGCGGATGCGATCGTGGTGGATTCAAGCGGGATGGGCGTCGACGACGTCGTCTCGCTGGTGCTGCGCACGGTTCGCGAAGGGAATCCATGAGATATCTCAGCACCAGGGGAGGAACGGAACCGCTGACGTTCTCGGAGGCGGTGATGACCGGGCTGGCGCGCGACGGTGGCCTTCTGCTTCCGGAGCATATCCCGGACCTCGGCGGCTCTATGCCTGTGCTGCGTGGCCTTTCCTACGGGGACCTGGCGTTCGCGGTCATGCGTCCGTATGTGGATCTGCCGGACGATACGCTGCGGCGGCTGATCCGTTGCAGTTACGCGACATTCCACGATCCCGAGGTCACACCGGTGCGCGCGTTCGGTGACACGCATATCCTGGAGTTGTTCCACGGGCCGACATTGGCGTTCAAGGATGTGGCGCTGCAGTTGCTGGGGAACCTGTTCGAATACAACCTGCAGCAGCGGCAGGGAACGCTTACCATCGTGGCGGCCACCAGTGGCGATACCGGCAGTGCCGCCATCTACGGGGTGAAGGGCAAGGCGGGGATCCGTATCTTTGTGATGCATCCGAAGGGACGCACCAGCAAGCTGCAGGAGCGGCAGATGACCACCGTGCTGGACGGCAATGTCCACAATCTGGCGGTTCATGGAACCTTTGACGACTGCCAGTCCATGGTCAAGACGGTGTTCAACGATCTTGAATTCCGTGACCGCCACCATCTTGGCGCGGTGAATTCGATCAACTGGGCCCGGGTGCTGGCCCAGGTTGTCTATTACGCCTATGCCGCGCTGCGGGTGACGGGGGAGACCGGTGCGGACCGTGTGCGCTTCGCGGTGCCGACCGGCAACTTCGGCGATATTTTCGCCGGCTATATCGCCGCGCGCATGGGGTTCCCGATCGGGAAACTCATCCTGGCGACGAATGCAAACGACATCCTGGCCCGATTCTTCACGACGGGACACTACCGGATCACCGGGGTCGTGCCGACGATGAGTCCATCCATGGATATACAGGTGGCCAGCAATTTCGAGCGCTATCTGTATTACCGTCTCGGGGAAAGCGGCGAGGCGGTGAAGCGGGTGATGAACGGTTTCCAGGCAACCGGGGAACTTCAGATGGCTCCGGGGGCAGGCGGCGTGGTGGACCCGCTGATCGCGGCTGCGTGTGTCAGCGAGGACCAGACACTGGCGGCGATTCGCGGGTTTTATCTGGATACCGGGTATTTGCTTGATCCGCATACGGCGGTTGGCTATCATGCAGGCATGTGTTACCGGCATGAGGGGGAGCCGTTGGTTTGCCTGGCGACGGCGCACCCTGCCAAGTTTCCAGAGGCGATCAAAGCCGCGCTGGGGATGGATGTCGCGCATCATCCGTTGCTTGATGCGCTGCACGGGTTGCCGGTCCGGTGTGACGATCTCGAGCCGGACGCCGGCCTTCTGATGCGTTACATCGCCAGCCGCGCGGTGTAGGCGGGATGTCCGGGTGGATATGAACAGCAAAACAGCGCGAGTCTTTGCCTGCCGGCGTTGCGGGCAGTGCTGCCGGGTACCGGGGTATGTGTATCTGACGGCGGCGGATGTGGACCGGATCGCCGCGTTTCTCGGGATGGCCGTCGAGGCGTTCACCGCACGCTATACGCGGCTGGCTCCGCAGCGGAGCGGTCTGAGCCTGACCGAGACAGGCGAGGGTGCCTGCATATTCCTGGATGCGCGGGGCGACTGCGCGATCCAGGCTGTGAAGCCGGAACAGTGTGACGCGTTTCCCGGCACGTGGCGGTATTTGATGATGGACACCGTTTGTGAAGGATGGGGAAAATGAAACAAGAGACTCTTGAGAAACGGATCCTGGAGATCCTGGCGCGCAGGAACCAGCGGCCGCTCGCGGCGCAGGAGATTGCACGGGCGATGGAACTACGCGGCAAGGAGCACGGGGTGCTTGAGAAGGTGCTTCGGCAGTTGGTGGTCGGTGGCCGAATCGTGAGCATCCGGCATGGGAAGTATGCGCTCGGCGCGGAGGCGGATCTGGTGACCGGGCGGCTGGCGGTGGTGCGTTCCGGCAACGGATTTGTGGATCCGCCGGATAAGAAACCGGGCGAGTCCTCGGTATTCGTGCCAGCCCGCGAGATGGGGACGGCGTTGCCAGGCGATACCGTCGTGGTGCGGCTGGATCCGGAGACGACGGACAACGAGCGGGGTCCCAGCGGCAAGATCATTCGCATTGTGGACCGTGGACGGCACGAGATCGTCGGCACCCTGCGCAGTGCCGGCCGTTTCCTGCATGTGGTGCCGCTGGCTCCGGTCTACGGGCAGAGTTTCTATGTCGCGGACACGAAGGGCGCATCGATTGGCGACCGGGTGCTGATGCGGTTTGTGAACTGGGAGAACAAGCATGTGAGTCCCGAGGGGGAGATCATCGAGACCTTGGGCAAGGCGGATGATCCGTCGGTGGACACGCTGTCGATCGTTCGCCAGCACAATCTGCGCGACGCGTTTCCCGAGGACGTGCTGCTGGAGGCGGAGGCGGTCTCCGAGCGGATGGATCTGCCGGGCAAGCGGGTGGACCTGCGCGGTGATCTGATCATCACCATTGATCCGGAGCGCTCGCGTGACTTCGATGATGCCCTCTCGCTGCAGGTGGAGGGTGAATTCCGCATCCTCGGGGTGCATATTGCCGATGTCAGTCATTTTGTGACGCCGGGAAGCGCGCTTGACCGCGAGGCGTACGAGCGCGGTACCAGCGTGTATCTGCCCGACAAGGTATTGCCGATGCTTCCCGAGCAGTTGTCGAACGGCATCTGCAGCCTGAATCCGAACAAGGACCGGCTGGCGTTCTCGGTGATGATGCGTGTGGACGCGAAAGGCAATGTGACCGAGCGATGGTTCGCGAAGTCCGTGATCTGCTCCAAGGCGCGCTTGACCTATGCCGACGCGCTGGCGGCGCTGGAGAACCGGAAATCGGAGAATCCGATGCTGACCCGCGATGTCAAATCGCTGTTAAAGGGCCTGCACGAGCTGGCGCAGCAGTGGCGACGCAGCCGCTTCGCGCGGTTCGCGCTCGATCTGGATGTGCCGGAAGTCGAGATCACGACGGATGGCGGTGGGGTGATGACGGGCATCACGCGCTCGGAGAATGACATATCCCATCAACTGGTGGAAGAGTGCATGGTTGCGGCCAATGAGGCCGTCGCGGCGGATCTGGCGGCGCGGCATATACCCGGTATCGCGCGGTTCCACGACGAGCCGAAGGAGACGAAGATCGAGGAGCTGACGGCGCAACTGATCACGATGGGGTACGCACCCGGCGACCTCCGTCACCGTCGGAATTTCGCGACATTCCTGAAAAGCGTCAAGGACGATCCGCTGGCGCATCATGTATACATCGCGGTTCTCAAGAGCATGAACCGGGCCGTGTATTCGGCCAGCGAGACCGGGCATTACGGGTTGGCGAAAACCTATTACTCCCATTTCACGTCGCCGATCCGGCGCTATCCCGATCTGGTATCGCACCGGATACTGGCGGCGTGCCTGAGCGCGCCCGGTGGCCAGCGCTATCCAAAACCGCAGCTTGAGGGCATAGCCGCCCATGCGTCGCAGTGCGAGGAGACGGCGGATCTGGCGGAGCGCGACCTGACCGAGATCATGAAATTCCGCTACCTGGAGCAGGAATTGAAGGGTGGGCGACGGAAGGACTATGCGGCGGTGATCGTGGCCGTCACCAACTACGGGGTGTTTGTCGAGCTGCTGGATCTCCAGATCCAGGGGATGGTGCATGTCTCCGAGCTTTCGGGTGACTTCCTGCGTTACAACCGGAACAAGGCCGAACTCTCCAACCGTGACACCCGGTTCCGGGTTGGCGATCCGATCCAAGTCCATGTGACGGAGGTTGATTTTGACGCTCGGCGGCTGACATTCGGCATGGGTGAGTAGTTGCGGTACCGTTCCCCGTGACTCTCACCCTATATCCCGGATCGCAAGCACAGCAGGGCACTCTCCTCGTAATCCGTAATCATCGCCCGTAATCGTTCACCGATCTCCCTCTGGATAAGTTACCAAATATGCCTGCAATGGGCGTAAACTCTAATTTTTTCATCTGCTGTTAGGATTGTGGCGTTCTCCTCACGTGCAGTTGCTACGATGATTTGGTCGGCAGGAT
>CAZGBW010000105.1:0-8128 GCA_964523995.1 uncultured Victivallales bacterium
GCGGACGGTGATCCAAGGACTCATGAACCGGGTGATGCAGCGGTGATTCCTGTTTCCCGGCAGCACCTGGTTTCGGGATCCTCTTGATTACGGATCCGATTTCGGGTTCATTGAAGAACGTTTTTCACAATTCTCGTTATTGCTGGATAGATCTAATGAAACAGACCAATACATTCCTCCGTGATATGCTGGCGCTTCCGGGTTTAGCGGGGGATTTCTCATTGGATCCAGTGCATATACATTCTCTGACAGGCCGATGAAGTCTTGCGATTAAGGGTATCCGAGTCAGTGACGCGGTTAAGGGGGCGACGACGTGTACGATTAAGTGTTTGCTTCCGCCTCCGCTCTGTGAGTTACGGCGGACAAGTCGCACCGTCCCTACACGTCTGCGGCCCCTTCAACGAACCCTTAACCGCCACTTTTACTCGGATACCCTTAACCGAGTGCACGGGCCTTCAGCTCGTGATACATCCGGCGGCAGTGTTGATCTTCCGATTCCTCGCGGACATCTGTTGGTTTGCATTGGCAGTCCATTGGGATTCCCCTGGTTAGCGCCGCATGGCGTCCCGGATTCGTTTCCGGGCGTCGTCGGGAAGTTTGATATCGGAATCCAAGGATTCCTCCTTGCTCCGCAGAGCCCTGGAGATGTCCTGGAAGGTCATGATGTCGCGGTTTTCGCCACGGCAGATGAAGCAGATGAAAACATGAAACTGAAGCAGCATCCTTCTCAGCGGCGTCAGGTCACGGTAATCCCCGGTAGCCAGCGCCTTGGAAACCTGTTTACAGGTGAGCATGATTCAATCCTCTTCCCGATCCCAGTTCTTCTCGAGACAGCTCTTGAGCTGGTGACGTGCCCGATGATTCAGCACCCAGAGATTGTTCGGCTGGATGTTCATGACCTTACAGATCTCCTCGGTGGGCATTCCCTCAATCATCTTGAGGACGAACGCCTGGCGCATGCTGTCGCCCAGTTTGCCAAGGCATTTCTCGAAGACTTTCCAGAACTCGCTCTTCTCGAACTCGCGTGCGGGGCTGAATTGCCATGGTTTTTGAGAGCGGTCGGCAACCCCGAAGGCCTTGAACGAGAACCGGTCCATGATGTCCATGCCCTCGGTGTCGTCAATCGGATGTTCGCGCACGCTTTTGCGGATATGATCCACGATTTTATTGTGGAGGATGCCGCGCAGCCAGTATTTCACATCCACGCGTCCGTCGAACTGGTCGAGGCCCTTGATGCCGGCCAGGAACGTTTCCTGGACAGCATCCTGGGCGGAGGACGGGTCCTTGAGTCGCAACAGCGCGAAGCGGTAGAGATAGTCGCCATACGCGTCCACCCACTCTTCCGGCGGGGTCAAGCCAGGGCGGGCTGTTGTGTCTGTATTCATTCGCCGATGCTGGCATGAGACGGTAAATTGTTCAAGATTATTCAGGAAAGGACCGTGATGTTGGGGATAAATTCGATTGAATTCCCTGTCGTCCGAAACTAGACTCCCGGAAGTCCATGCCATAATCTTCAGGTTCCTCTACGTCACCCTTGAGCACCTCAAGCGCATCGAGGGCGAGACCTTCGACACCCTGGATTCCCTGGGCGAACACCAGACCGTGCTCCAGATGGCGGGTGAGACCGTTGATCCGCACCAGTTGCTGGGACTCGAAATCTGGAAAATCGACAGTCGAAATATTATGCGTTGCTTTCTTTTTTGTGCCAATAACATACTGTCGGCATGAAATCGAAGGCTGATAGTGTGATTGAACGTGATCCCGAAACACTCGGGGGAACGCCGGTGTTCGGCGGCACACGTGTTCCTGTCCAGAACCTGATTGATTGCCTTGAAGCAGGCGATTCAATCGATCTGTTTCTCTATGACTTTCCGACGGTAAAACGGCAGCAGGTCATTGCCGTACTGGAGGAGGCCAAGGAGACTCTGCTCAAACGGGTGGCCTGACATGAGGGTCATTCTCGGTGGTGGAGAAGTAGCAGGGGTATCGAATCCGCATTGATACTTTGAACCAGAATGAGATTGACTGCGTAAAGCCGTATTGTTAAACGTGATTCACTTAACGAGGTCAATATGACAACGGCGACGGCATTACATCCACAGTTCGTAACCAATTCAGCCGGTCAGCAGACTGCCGTTATCCTGCCCATTGAAGAGTTCAATGAACTGCTTGAAGATCTTGAAGATCTGGCTGTTGTTGCAACGCGGGCGGATGAAAACACGGTTTCTCACGCGCAAGTCGTAAAGGAGTTGAAATCTGATGGGTACCTATCAGATTGAATCGCGTCATCTATGAAGTCTTTTCCAGTCGGCTTGTCATCGTCGTCATTCGTGTCCGCCATCGCAAAGATGTATACCGATAAAGGGGTGTGCGAATGGGGTATCTGGCGGCAGTCTCGATAATGTGGGCGTTCTCGTTCGGGCTGATCGGGCGTTTTCTCGCGGGCCTGGATCCGCAGTGTGTCGCGTTCGCGCGGCTGCTGATCTCGCTGGCGGTGTTCGCGCCGTGGATCCGCCGTCAGGGGCTGACCCTGCTGGATGTGCTGCGGCTTACAGCCATCGGGGCTGTGCAGTACGGTCTCATGTACTCCGCCTACATCCAGTCGTACCGCTATATGCCAGGGCACGAAGTCGCGCTGTATACGATCACGACCCCCATTTTCGTGACGCTGTTGGACGACGTACGGCGGGGACGCTTCCAACGCGCCTACTTTGTCGCGGCGGCTTTGGCTGTGGCGGGCGGTGCCGCGCTGACGGGTCTCCGGCGGATCGACGGCGGTATCCTTCCGGGCATTCTACTGGTTCAAGTCTCCAATATCTGTTTTGCAGCCGGACAGGTGGAATACCGGCTTTTTTGCGAGAAAGCACTGCCGGGGAGATCGGATGCGGGCGGACGCCATTTCGGGTTTCTTTTCCTGGGTGCGGTGCTGACAACCGGATTTCTGGCGTCCGGCAACATGGATGCGTTCCGACCGTCACCAACGCAATGGGCAGCATTGCTGTATCTGGGGGCGGTCCCGTCGGCTATCGGTTTCTTCCTCTGGAACTTTGGAGCGCGACGCGTGAATGCGGGAACACTGGCCGTATTCAACAATGTGAAGATCCCGCTGGCGATCGTGGTGTCATTGGTTTTCTTCAAGGAAGATGCAGAATGGGTGCGGCTCGCGGCAGGGGTGGCGGGCATCGCCGCCGGATTTGCAGCGGCGTCCCGATTACACCGGCCCCCCTCCGGATTGAATGGCTGAGCCTCGGTGCCCTATCAGTCGTCGAGCCGTCCACTGATCAGACCGAGCGGAAGCGCAGCGGGCTGTTCAGGTTTGGACTTGATCATGACATGCTTCTGAGAATCCGAGGATTTCTCGAACGCGTGCATGACCTCAAGCACATGATAGGCGAGCTCCCCGCTGGTGCGGTGCTTGCGTTTCCCGAGAATGGCATAGGCCATGTCTGCCGCGCCGATGCCGCGCATGTTGTCGGCGTAGGGGTGACTAAGCGCCTGCTTCTGCCAGTCTCCATTGGTCTGTGTGAAGACCTCGACAGGACCGCCGAACGTGTTCGGGTCCGGGATCTTGATGGACCCCTCGGTTCCGTAAAGCTCAAGCGGGCTGTGGCCATGCCGATAAACATCGAACGAGATGGTTACCGTGACGGTGGCTCCCGAGTGGAATTCCAGGGACCCGGTACAGTGCGTGGGCACCTCGACAGGAATCATGGCCCCGAAATGGGCCTTGCAGGTGGCAATCCGCTGCTCGAACGCGCGGGAGGTGATGGCGCTCACACGCTTCACTGGTCCCAGCAGATGCACCAGTGCTGTCATGTAATAGGGGCCCATATCAAACATGGGACCCGCGCCGGTCTGGTAGAAGAAGAACGGATTGGGGTGCCATGACTCGGGGCCCCGTGACATCATGAACGCCGTTCCGCCAACCACGCGGCCGATCCAGCCATCATCAATGATCTTGCGGCAGGTCTGCAGTCCTGCGCCCATGAAGGTGTCGGGAGCGCATCCGACCAGCAGGCCCTTCTTCTTGGCCAGTTCCATGACGGCCTTCCCATCCTCAAGCTTGACCGCCAGCGGTTTCTCGCTATGCACGTGCTTGCCAGCCTTGAGCGCCGCCAGACTCACTTCCGCATGGACGGCGGGAATGGTGAGGTTGATCACGAGATCCACATCCTTGTTGGCGAGCAGTTCCTTCACGGTCTGCGCCTTGCATCCGTTCTCCGCCGCCTTGGCTTGTGCAGCCTCCATATTGATATCGGCGCAGGAGACCACATGGAGGACTTCAAAAGCGCTGGCCCCCTTGAAGTAGGCCTGCGAGATGTTCCCGCATCCGATGATGCCGATTCCGACTGAATTTTTCTATCCCATGGTTTGATTCCTATTTGGCGTGATTCCTATTTCTTTCCTTTGGCGATACCGTTCTTGGTGAGGTAGGTGTAGCTTTGCTGGACGGCCTTCATCATGTCACCGGCATAGCTGTCGAGCTCGACGGCGATGTATTCCGCGAATTTAGCCGCCTTTGACGATCCGGTCAGATTGACTTGACCCGCGCCCGCAGGCAGGAAGGGGGTCGCGTTGCTGACCATGATCTTGCCGTCTTCCGTTTCCGCCTCGGTGAAACTGTCGTTGGCGCTGATGATACCGTCCTTGAAGTGCAGGAGTTTCCCCCTTGCGCCGATCTCCTTGATGAAGGCGACGGGGTCGAGCCCGGCTTTGGTCACCCAGAAGATGTCCGCTTCCCACAAGACCGTCTCCGGTGTGTTCTCCAGGAAAAGGCGGTAGCCGGGTTTCCCATCCAGATTGATCAGGTCCCAGTCGTGGTTGTGGTAGCCGACCTGGATACCATGTTTTGCTGCAAACTCGGCGGCCTCGCAATACAAGGCGGCGGTTGCCTTGACCGCATCCGCATTCGCGAAGTTCTCCTTGAACTTGGGCGGGCACCCGGTGATGATGTACTTGTGCCCCAGCGTCAGCGCGTTGTCGATGATCGCATTCTTGTTTTCCCCGATCGGGAGGGCTCCATGGCAGGAGGGTGCCTTGAGCCCCAATTCCTTGAAGAGCTTCGCGGCCTTTTCCACGGAAGAGCCTGGGAACCCGGCGGGCTCCACGTTGCCGAATCCCATCGCGGCAATCGCGCGGATGGTTTTCTCATAGTCGGCGGCGGCCTGCTCCCGGACACTATACAATTGAACGGTGATCTGCGGAATCATTTCGAATCCTCTAAACTTGTTAATGGTGGCAAAATCACAGTAATTTTGCGAATGCCGAGAAGGCTATCAGCATTTCGCCTGCTGTCAATGGATGAATGCATCTCTTTACGGTCCCGCGACGATGCGATCAGGACCTGCGCGGAACGTGAACGGATGCGGAATCGATGGCGTGGATTTACTCCAGTCTGGAGCGGGGGCGGGGATCGTAGGCTTCGCGGATGCCCTCGCCGACAAAGACCCCGAGGAGCATGACGATAAAGAGCGTGAGCGAGGGATAGAGGATCAGCCACCAGGCGCTGCGATGGATCTGGGCCTGATGGAGAAGCTGCCCGATGCTGGGAGTCAAGGCGGGTAGTCCGAATCCCAGATAATCGAGGGCGGCGAGGGCGGCCACGGCCCCGACGAGGGAGAAGGGCGCGAAGGTGATCACCGGGGTGATCGCGTTCGGCAGGATATGGCGGAAGATGATGGTCGCGTCACCGGCGCCGAGTGCCCTGGCGGCATCCACGAACGGGGCTTTGCGCAGGCGCAGGAATTCGGCGCGCAGGTAGTAGGAAATGCCGATCCAGTTGAAAATCGCGTAACAGAACAACAGCAGCCAGAGGCTGGCGCCGTAGACCGAGCCGAGGAGGATCATCACATAAAGGAACGGGATGGCGCTCCAGATTTCGATGGCGCGCTGTGCCAGCATGTCGGTGATTCCCCCGTAGTAGCCCTGAAGCGCGCCGATGACGACACCGAGCGTCATGGAGGAGAACACCAGCAGGACACTGAAGACGAGCGAGACCCGCAGGCCATGGACAAGGCGGGCGAGAACATCGCGTCCCGCGGAATCAATACCCAGCCAGTGACCGCGCACGGGGGGGTGCGGCCAGGATACGGCAGTGTCGAACACCGCCTGGTAGCGGTGGTGACCGGCGCTGACCTCGACGGGTTCGACGGGGTTAAGTCGGGCGGTGGCGGCCAGTTCGCGCAGACGCTCCCGCGCGGCGGGGTCAAGGGTTTCCCAGAGCGGGAGCGAGCTGGCATCCGGGTTGCCATTGTGACGGCCGAGCGTGATGGAAGCCCGGCGGCTTTCGGGACCGTCGAGTGTGCGCAGCGTCAGTCGCACGGTCGTGGGAGGTTCGGGTCGCGGAGTGTAGGCAGGCATGGTGATTTCGACTGGTACGCCTGGCAGTGCCGGGGCGTCGATCGCCTGGCGGAACAACGGGCACTCGCGGTTGTCGAAGCGTTGGACGAGCGCCTCGCGCAACTCGCCGGAAAGCGGCCAGACCGTATCGAGGCGCAGCCCGGTGACATCCTCGCCGTCGCGCCCGAAGAAGAAACCGGAGGCGAGCTCGCGCTCGATGTGGAAATGGCGGTCGATGTTCACGCTGCCGGCACGTGGAATCGGAAGCAGGACGATGTGCGCGTCGTGCTCGGCGCGGATGGTCCGTTCGTCAATCGTCTCGCGCGGGCCGTAGGGAATCGGCGCGAAGACCATGATGTTTGAGCGGTTCCCGCTGAAGACCGGATTCAGCCGGAGAGCCTTGTAATCCGGGCGTGTCGCGTTGCCGCCGGGGAGGAAGGTGGATTCCGGGTAGAAGCGCAAGACGGGAAAAAGGTGCCGTCCACTGAAGCGGATATAGAGCGGGTTGTCGTTGCAAAGCAGATCGGCGGCGAGGGTCAGCAGCACGATGCCGCCGAGCAGCCACGCCGAGGTGTACGCCCGGCGCAGGCGGCGGAACCTTCTCAGCCTTTTGCGGGTAACAGGGTTGAACTGAAATTTCATGAATAAGGAGTTTAAAAATGTCGGTTCGGATTAGCGTTCGAAGGTGATGCGCGGATCAATCAGCACATAACAGAAATCGGAGAGCACATTGCCGAGCAATCCGAGGATGGACGTCAGCGAGAGGATTCCCATGAAGACGGCGTAATCGCGCCCGATGATGGCGTCGAGGCTGAGCCTGCCCATGCCGGGGATCTCGAAGACGCGCTCGATGATGACCGAGCCGGCGAACATGACGGTCATGATGCCGCCGAAACCGGTGGCGATGGGGATGAGCGCGTTACGCAGGGCGTGTCCCCAGATGGCGAGCTGGCGACTGCCGCCTTTTGCATAGACAGTGCGGATGTAGTCCCTGCCAACCTGGTCGAGCAGGCTGTTCTTCATGAGCATGGTCAGAAGCGCGAAATTACCGATTACATAGCAGAGTACCGGCAGTGTCATGTGGCGGACCCGGTCAATCAGTTTACCGGCCAGGGAGAGACTGGCAAAGCCTTCCGACTCGAAGCCGCCGAGGGGGAAGATCGCAGGCATACCCTCGATCGTGCCGGTGAGCAGCAGTTTGAGGACCATGCCGAACGCGAAGGCTGGTATCGCATAGCCGGTGAACACGATCGCGCTGGTGGCGAAGTCGAAACGCGAACCGTTGCGCAGGGCCTTGGCGATGCCAAGCGGGATACAGACCAGGTAACTGAGCAGGAATCCGGTGATGCCGAACACGAGCGAGACCGGGAATCGCTCGCGGATCAACTGCCAGGCGGTCTTGTTCGTGAACATGTAGGATTCCATGCGCATGCCGAGACGGTCCTGCACCAGCCACTTGAAGTAGCGCTTGTGGAATGGCTGGTTGAACCCGAAACGGATCTCGAGTTCACGCCGGTAGGATTCCGTCAGACCGGATGAGGGATCGGTGCCGGTGACGGTTTCGCCGCCGCCGGTACCGAGTCCGCGCAGTTGCAGCAGTGCCTGTTCCACCGGGCCGCCGGGGACGAACTGGACAAGACCGAAGCAGACCAGGGTGATTCCCAGGAAGGTCGGAATGATCAGCAAAAGACGCCGGAAAAAATAGTGAACGCGCTGCATGAGGGGAAACTATAGGGGAAGACGCCGGATTTTACCAGTTTTCCCAGATTCCGCTCGTGAAATTCCTGAA
>CAZGBW010000106.1:0-8083 GCA_964523995.1 uncultured Victivallales bacterium
TAAGTGTTGCTACACTTACTCGCCTTCTTACTCGCCACCCTTTCTCGGATACCCTTAACCGAAAAACTTAAACGACTTGCTCCCAGAGTGTGCCAGAATGGCCAAGTTATAAGAAGCATCATGCAGCGGGTGATCAGCGCGGGGGGGTGCGGCGGAGAACCCCGCCACCGGTATCGATAAACGCCGATATGCCGTCCATCACCGCGGCTGCGCGTTCATAGATTTGCTTCCCACCGTCCTGTCCGATGCCGATCAGGCATCCGAAAACAACCGCACGCAGGTAGAAATTGTCCGAGATGAACAGCAGGTAGACGACGGACCATCCCGGCACGAGCAGGCAGAGGAGTCCTTGGAACATATTGTCGCTCATCGCCCGGAACACGATGATGAGATGAAGCCCCAGGATGCCCGCCCAGGCAAACGCCATGGCCTTCGCCAGGATATCCGCCGGGAGCCACTCGCTTCCCGGAAGCTGCATTTCGCGGCCATAGCGGAGAAAGCCGGTGATGACACCGAGCAGCGCAAAGAGCAGGAAGGCCAGAATCGTGTGGTTGAATCCTGTTTTCCGCTGTTTCACCTTGGGATGCAGGTCGAGCGGACCGCGCAGGAAATCCTGGTCCTCCGGACTGTCTTCCGTCTTCCGGTTGTTTCCTGGCGCGGGGGGGGCGATCTCATCTTGAACGTACCGCTGCTTGGCAAGCTTGAGCCGGGAAACCCCTGGCGGCGGAGGGAGGGGAACAGGGGTGGCGTTGCCGGTATCCGCGGGGGACGGCATCACCGGCGGAAGCGGCGTATCCCCTGCTTTGCAAAGGCTTTCCCCGCAAGTGGCGCATTTCAACTTTGCGGGGTCCGCGAACTCGGATGATACGCGGATGGCATTGCATTTCCGGCAGCGGTATTCGATATCAGCCATTGTCATTCTCCCTTGATGAGGTTCTATAAGTTCCGGATTTGCTCTTCAATTTCCAGAAGTTCACGATTCCATTGCTCAAGGCGCGGGTCACGACCGGGGTCCTGGAGAAGGTCGCCTCCCCGGTTCTCGAGGTCCCAATCCTCTTTCTTCTGTTTCAGATCCTGGTAGCGGGGCATCAGGTTCGCCTGCTCGTTCTTGAGCACGCGCAAGCGGTTGGCCAGATCCATGCGCTGGCTTCCTCTGGCGCCTTCAAACTCCGTCTTTATCTTTGCGGCCTCGTCGTCGATGCGTTTGTACTCCCGGAGTACTTTACGGTACTCCAGCTGATGAGGATTGCGGATGGCGGCGGCATTGGCGAGTTCCTTCTTGAGTTCCTTGATCGCGGCAATCCTCTCGGCCCGCCGGGAAACGAGTTCCCTCTGATTCCGTGTTGTGGAGGAGAGTGCGCTGCCCTGGTAGATTTCCACATCGCCACGACGAAGGATGACGTCGGGAAAGGTACCGGAACGGGACCACACCGTACCGTGGATGACATCCCCGGCTGGAACCGTCTGAAGGCGGTGAATATCCACAAGGCTACCCGCCGCAACGGTGCGCGTCTTGATTCCCTTCTGGTCATAGACCGCCGCGTCCTGGAGATTGACAACACCCCACATCGCCTCCGGAACGGGAGCCGGCGGCTCGGAGGCGTCTTGCCTCTCCGGGGGTTCCAAAGTCCCAGGCTCGCCGGTATAAGGATCGGACGCAACCTCTGGAAGGCCAGGGGTGACCTCCGCTTCGCCGGAAGGCTTCCCTTCCCCGGTGGGCGGAGGTGAAGGCTCAGCCCTGGCGGCTCCATCTGCCGACGGGGTCTCACGGGGCCCCGGTCCGTAAAGCGAGTAAAGCCAATTCACCAGCAGATCCGCCGGGATCAGTGCTTTTTCAAGCGGTGGCAGGGCGGCAGAAAACGAACGGATTGTCATTTCCGGAACCGGATCCGCAAGCCCCGCCCTGTAGAGGGCGTCGCGATAAAGGTAACGCGCTGGCTCACGCAGGGGCGTATAGGCCGGAGCCCAGCGATAGGCCAGGCGCAGCTCGCGGATCATCGAATCGGTCTGCCCGATGGCCGCGGCCCTGCCGGCTTGCTCGAGAACCCTGTACACGTAGACCAGGCGTAAAACCGAAATCAGGCATAGCGTCAGAGCCGTTACTGCCGCCGCGGCAAACAGGAATCGTGTAATATTCCGGATGGGAGCATTCGACATAGGTCAACGTTTGTTTAGCAAGATTTACGATCAGCCAGCATGCCAGCCACGGAGAGCGCACCGACAAGGACACCAAAGACAATATAGGCGAATTGCACCTCCTCGGGAAACCGGTGAACAATCATCCAGCCCCAGCGGTAGGCGAAAATATAGGCCGTCATCATGCCGCACCGGTTGAAGCGGAAGACAAGCGACAGGGAGAGCAGTGTGATCAGCAGGACCACCTCTAGGCCGGGCAGCGACAACTGCGACTGCTGGATGATACCGAACATTGTTCTGATCATGATGAATTACCTCCGCGGATAACGACGGTGATAACGTAGTTCATGCGGTTGGCAGTTGGCAAGCGGATATTCCGCGATCCGGAGTCATGGAGGCGTTGCGCAAGGCGATGCGGGCGTTGCGCTGCAGGCGGTCAAGGCCGCTGCGCTGGACAGCGGTGCCTCGGAACCGGACCGCGAAATCGCCGGGAGTCATCGCCACGAGGGTACCGGCATCCGGCGGGGGCGATCCCGGCTCCAGCGCGGGCAGGACGGGGGCTGTCGCCTCGCGGTTCCACGGGCACACCGCCGTGCAGATATCGCAGCCGAACAACGCCTGCCCCATCGCCGGTTCCAGGCCGGGGGCGATCTCACCCCGGTGTTCGATGGTCAGATACGAGATGCAGCGCCCGGCAGCGATCCGGCCCGAGGGAAGGATTGCACGGGTCGGGCAGCTTTCGACACAACGCCAGCAGTCGCCACAACGGTTTTCCTGAGGGATGGACGGCTGCAGTTCCAGATCCGTGAGCAGGAATCCAAGCACCGTGCAGGCCCCGGCACCCGGAACAATGAGCTGCCCCTGGCGTCCCTGCCAGCCGAGGCCGGCGCGAAGCGCCCATTCGCGCTCGGGTAGCGGCGCGGAATCCACGCAAATCCGGGCACACCGCTGCGGGGTCCGTCCGTGGAGGAACGCGGCAAGCCCACGCAATTTCCCTCGGATCACGTCGTGGTAGTCCCTAGCGCGTGCCGTCATGCAGAATCCATCACCGGGCTGTGGATTCACCGGATAACGCGCGGCCACGGCAATGACCGAGCGGACGGACGGCTCGATGGTGGAGGGATGATGGCGCAACGGCGCATGGCGGCGGAGATAGTCCATTCCAGCCCCCCCCCCTTCCGCCAGCCACGCTTCAAAGACACCGCTGCTGCAGGAATCCCCCGCCTTGGCAAACCCGGTGGCTGCAAAACCCAGGCGGCGGGCCTCGTCGGCAATATCAGACTCAAGCGCGGTAGCGGTCATACTCTTCCACAATGCGCTGCACGACGGAGGCCGTATCCAGCGTATCCGTATCAATCCGGTGCGGAATGGCATCGTACAGGTGCTGGCGCGATGCCAGCAGGGATCGGATTTTCCCGCCCTTGTCGCCATCGCGGAGCAGCGGACGCCCGGAGTCGCCGCGCAGGCGCTCGAGGATGACGTCCGGCGAGGCGGCCAGACAGACCAGGAACGCCCCTGCGCCAAGGTCCCGGACATTGTCCGGATTCAGGACAACCCCACCGCCGGTGGCCACGACCAGGCCGCGCTGCGAGGCCAGCTCCATGACCACCTGCCGCTCCAGGGCGCGGAAAGCCGGTTCACCGTCCTCGGCGAAAATCGCCGGGATGGACTTGCCCGCCCGGGAGGTGATCCGGTCATCCATGTCGGTGAATACCAGACGGAGGCGTTCGGCAAGGAGCTTGCCAACGGTGGTTTTCCCGGTTCCCATGAAACCGGTCAGAATGATGCTGGGCGGTGTCTTCATCGTTGTCTCCAGGATCGCGGGTTCAGGTTTCAGAAGGCTATTTTAATGACGTCCGCGAAGGAGCGGACGAAATGCGGAGCAAGACCTTTTCGAATGTGATCCGGCAGCTCCTCGAAATCTTTCCGGTTGCCGGCAGGGAAGATGACCTCCCGGATGTTGGCGCGCTTGGCGGCAATGGTTTTCTCCTTCACCCCGCCAATCGGCATGACCTGGCCCGTCAGCGTCAGCTCGCCGGTCATGGCCAGATGCGGGCGGACGGGTTTCCCGAGGATCAGCGAGTAGAGCGCCGTGGCCATGGTGATGCCGGCGGAGGGGCCGTCCTTGGGGGTCGCGCCTGCGGGAACATGGATATGAAAGGCATGCGTATCGAACAGCTTGCGCATGGCCTCGTCCTGATCAAGCATGGACCGCAGGTGGAGGTAGGCGATTTCCGAGGATTCCACCATGACGTCCCCGAGCTGGCCGGTCTGCTTGAAGCTGCTCTTGCCGGTGTTGATGATCCCGGCCTCGATATAGAGCGTATCGCCACCCATGCTGGTCCAGGCCAGTCCGGTGACCACGCCGAGACGGGGCGACTCGAATACATTCTCGTCCTGGAAGAGGCGCTGGCCCAGGAAGTCCTTAACCGCGGCCGCATCCACACTGACCTTTACACGGCCGTCCTTGACCTCGCGCCGGGCGATCTTGCGCAGGATCTTCTTGATGTGGTTCTCCAGGCCGCGGACCCCGGGCTCGCGGGCATAACCTTCAATGATCTCACGCAGGGCCCTGACCGTCAGCAGCACGTTGCTTTTCTTCAGGCCGTGCGCCGCCAGCTGTTTGGGAATCAGATACCGCCGGGCGATTTCCAGCTTCTCCTCCAGGATGTATCCTGCCAGCTTGATGACTTCCATGCGGTCCAGCAGGGGCTTGGGAATGGTGTCGAGCTGATTGGCCGTGCAGATGAAGAACACGCTCGATAGATCGAAGCGCACATCCAGGTAATGATCCAGGAACTGGCAATTCTGCTCCGGGTCGAGGACCTCCAGCAGCGCCGAGGCCGGGTCCCCCTGGTAGCTGGCGCCGATCTTGTCGATCTCGTCGAGCATGATGACCGGGTTCGAGCTCTTGCAGGTCTTGATCGCCTGGATGAACTTGCCGGGCATGGCTCCGATGTACGTGCGCCGGTGTCCCTTGATCTCGGCCTCGTCGCGCATGCCGCCGAGCGAGAAGCGGAAGAACTCCCTGTTGATGCTGCGGGCGATGGAGCGGCCGATCGAGGTCTTGCCGACACCGGGAGGCCCGACAAAGCAGAGGATCGAGCCGGTGATGCTGCCCTTGAGGATGCCGACAGCGAGGAATTCCAGGATCCGTTCCTTGACGTCCTTCAGGCCGAAATGATCCGCATCGAGGATCTGTTCCGCCTTCTCCATGTCGAAACGGTCCGTCGTCGAGAGTCCCCAGGGCAGCCCGGTAAGCCATTCGAGATAGTTGCGGGTGACGTTGAACTCCGGCGAGGAGGGCTCGATCAGTTTCAGCTTCTCCAGTTCCTCGCTGATTCTGGAAGCGGCCTCGGCGGGAAGGGTGAGCGCTGCAATGCGTTTCTGGAATCGCTCGACCTCCGTTTCCTTGCCTTCCTTCTCGATGCCCAGTTCCTTCTTGATGGACTTGAGCTGCTCGCGCAGGAAGAATTCGCGCTGCGAGCGGTTCATCTTCTTCTCGATATCGCTGGAGATGCGGGCCTGGACCTGGGTGATGTCGAGTTCATGCTTCAGCAGCACCAGCACTTTCTGGAGCCGCTCGCGGATCCGGACGGTCTCCAGGATTTCCTGCAGCTGCGCCGGCGTCGAGGTCGTCAGCGCCGCCGCGAAATCACAGAGCCGCCCGGGGTCCTGGATGTTCGAGTGCGCCATGAAGATGCTGAGTTCCTCCTTGTAGAGCGGGTTCAGCTGGATCAGTTCCTTGATGCAGCGGACAACGGATAGCGAATAGGCTTTCAGGTCCTGGTTGTCCGACATTTCCGTTTCCGGAAGGTAATCCACGTTAGCCACGACATAGGGTTCCTTCTGGACAATCTCCAGAATCCGGAATCGCTGAACGGCACTCAGGATCACCTGGACTTCGCGACCGGTGTCCGATTTCGCCATCCGCACGATTTCGGCCACGGTACCGACGAGGTGGAGGTCCTGCGGGGGTACGGTTCTGCCGGAATCCGGGTCACCCTCCGCCGAAGGCTCGGGTCGCCGGCGAAGCACCAGGCCGATGTGACGCGACCCGGCCTCGACCCGCTTGACCAGCATGGCAACGATCTCGGGGGTATCCACGAGCATCGGAATGGTCATCTTCGGGAACACCGGCCGTTCCGTCAGGGGAATGATCGGCAAGGCCGAGGGCAGAAGGTCGCGCGCGAGCACGATGGTTTTCTCATCCCGCTCGGTAACCGTTGCAACGCCCTTATCCGGTTGGGCAACCCCATCCGCATCGTTCTCGATATCATCCTGCTTGGTGCCAGACATACAAGTGACTCCCCTGAACCGGTATTCCCGTGTTTCCGATGGCGAACCCCGCCCTCGCGGAAACCGATATAGCGTTCGTACCGATCCCGGACACCTTACAGGCGGCGGCGGAAATAATCAATGCCAAGAACGGAATTCCAAACGGGGTCTCGTTTCCGCAGTTGACCGGCAGGGCAGGGTTCCCGTACGATGACTGCGCGACGTTGGAGAGGGAAACGGGATTCGCCACGCGCCGGGGCTGCCAACAGGGAGGAACGGGGTGCAACAACTAAAGGATGCTAAACGCGAGACGAGGCAGCTTTGGATCGCGATCGCGATCGTGCTGGTCCTATCCGCCTACCGGATGACGGCAGAGATGCAACCGGCGATGGAGTCGTTCTTTTCAGCCTATACCGTATTTCCGGTTGCGATCTTTCTCCTGAACGGCCTTTTCTTCTGGCTGCTCGTGCTGCTTTGGATTGCCTACCGCCGCTGGCACAATGCCCTGATCGCGCAGCAGGAGCTTGAGCATGTGCTGATGAGCATCAGCCCGGACTCGCTGGTGGTGATCAACCGCGAACGGGTGATCACCATGTGCAGCGGGCAGGTCGAGTCGATGTTCGGGCTCAAGGAGAAGGAACTGCTGGGGAAGAAGACCGATGTCCTCTACTACGACCGGCGGTTGCGCGGGGAGAAGGGGGAGATTGCGGCACGGCTTGAGCGTTTCGGGTTTCATGTGGGCTATGCGACCGGCAAGCGGATAGACGGTGGAACGTTCCCGCTGGAGGTGATCACGGGCACCATCCGCTACCAGCAAGGGGCGGTTATCCTCATGCGGGACATTACCGAGCGCTGCAACATCGAGGATGCGCTGCGGCATAGCGAAGCGCGTTTCGACCTGTTCATGCGTTACCTGCCGGGATTTGCGTTTATCAAGGACTCGCATGGCCGGCGCGTCTACCTGAACAGCAACTACGAACGGGTGCTCGGCTGGAATATTTCGGAATGCATCGGGAAAACCGATGCGGAACTGCACAATCCGGAACTGGCAAGGCAGTTTGCCCTGACTGACGCCCAGGTGCTCTCCGAGTCTCGGGCGGTCCGCTATATCACACGGACCCACGAAAAGGGGGAGGATCGGGCCCTGCTGACCGTGAAGTTCCCGATCCCGGCGTCCGACCGGGGTTCGGCCCTGATTGGCGGCCTCTGTCTTGATATTACCGAGCAGGAGGCGGCAGAGCGCGAGCGGCGCGAGATCGAGCACCAGATGCAGCAGGCGCAGAAACTCGAAAGCCTGGGCCTGCTGGCGGGCGGGATCGCGCACGATTTCAACAATCTGCTGATGGGCATGCTGGGGCATGCGGACCTGGCCTTGACCAAGGTCGGGGGCGATGACGGGGCAAGGCACCATATCGAGGAGGTGATCGCCTCGGCGCAGCGCGCGGCGGAATTGGCGAACCAGCTCCTGGCCTATTCCGGCGAAGGCAAGTTCCTCCTTGAGGTCGTCAATATCTCCCGTGTGGTTGAGGATCTGGGTGGGCTGCTTAAAGTGTCCATCACGAAGAAGGCGATGCTGCGCGTCAACCTGGACCCGGCCGTGCTGCCGGTGGAATGCGATGCCACCCAGATCCGGCAGGTGCTGATGAACATCATCGTGAATGCCTCCGAC
>CAZGBW010000107.1:0-8079 GCA_964523995.1 uncultured Victivallales bacterium
ACCGGCTTGCCCTCATGGCGCGTAACGCATGGAGCCGGGTCCGGGAAAACCATACCCGTGAACGGTTCATGCAGGAATACCGGGAGTTTGTCCGCGGGTTGCCGGCCGCGATCCAGGAAAAACGGCGCGGGTTGCAGGCGCAGGCGTTGACGCCGCATGAACAGGCTACCGGTCGGGAGGACGCATGACGAAAACAGGCAGGATGGGATCATCGCCTTGTGTCTGGGCCGTGGTGCTGGGGTATAACCATGTCGAGGACAGCCTGGAGTGCCTGAAGAGCGTGTCCGCCTCCCGGCTCCGGGATTTGCGGATCGTGTATGTGGATAACGGCAGCGATGCGGGGGTTAGCGAGCGGGTATTGGCGGAAATCCCGTCCTGCGCCGTCCTGCGCCTGGAACCGAATGCAGGCGTGGCTGGCGGGTTGAATGCCGGCATCCAGTACGCCTGTGCCCAGGGGGCGGATCACGTTGTCATTTTCAACAACGATACCACGGTGGCCCCGGACGGGCTGGCGCACCTGTCGGCGGCGGCAACGGCGAATCCGCAGGCGGGCCTTGTCGTGCCGAAGATCTTCTATTACGACCATCCGGAAATGGTGTGGTCGGCGGGTTCGTTCTTCAGGCGGTTCCCGCCGGTGATGGTGATGCGCAAGACCCGGGGCCGGGATGACGGGCGTCATGATGCAGACCGGGAACTGGATGCCGCCACGTTCTGCGTGATTCTGCTGACGCGTCCGATGCTGGACGCGGCGGGCTTGCTCGACACCGATTATCACTTCATGTACGAGGACTATGACCTGTGCATGCGGGTGCGCGAGGCAGGCTTTGGAATTCATTTTACGCCCGAAGCGCATGTCTGGCACAAGATATCGAAAACCACGGGAGCCGGGACCCGCAAACTGTCCTTCTGGAACAACTACGGACGCAGCGAGGTGGTCTTCAGGCGCAAGTTCCGCCGGTACCGCTGGCTGACCGGGTGGACGCATGCGCTATTTATCATATTGCGCTTTGTGGCGGAAGGGCACGTCTACGGGGTCATGCCCTACCTGAGGGGATGGCTTGCCGGTTCGCGCGAGCCGTTGCATTCACCGCCGCGCCTGGGGGATGCAGCCACGGGGCGTGTGTTGCGCGAGGCCTCGCCCTTGCCGAGGTGAACATCGCAGGCAAGAGTCACGTGCAATAAGCCGCGATCTTGGGAAGGTAGTGGATACCGATCGCCAGTACATTCAATGCGATCGCATAGACGATGGCGCCTTTCCAGATCACCGCGTATGGGGAATCCGCCTCGCGCTGCAGGCCGCGTGCCGCAAACACCAGAAGGACGGGCAGGAAATCCAAGGCATACCGGACGCCGTTGATCTGCCATCCGCCCATGGCGTTCTTGTTCATCATCATGGCCAGTGCGCAAAGCGCAATACCAGCCCAGCCCGCCACGTTCAGAAGCGTCCGTTTGGAGAAGGCACCCCGCAGGGCGAGGAAAAGAAACGGACTGGCGAAGGTTAGCGAGGTGCCATTCGGGCTCATTTCGGGGATCATCCGGTTCGGGTCCGTGAAAATCACGTTAAAGCCCTGTAGGAAAAGGAGTACAAAATTAGAAGGTATGTAAACCCAGTGGTGTACGCCCCACCGGGCCATGCGGGTGCCGTACCAATCCGGTTCCACGATGAAATTGTACCCGCAATTCAGGGGGTCTCCGAACCGGATCGCGTTATAAAACAGGTAAAGACCAAGGCACAGCGCCAATCCGGGGACGGTTGCCATGACGGGCCCCAGACGCCGCAACGGTGGTTCCGTCGCGCGGCGGTCGAGCAGTAGCGCCCACACAAAAGGCAGGGACAGGACCGTCAATTGACGGCTCAGGAATGCGCAGCCGATGTAGAGTCCGATCACCGCGCCGCTGCGTCCCGTCGCCGCCGCCTCGATGGCCAGGAACACAAGCCCCGTCGCCACGACATGGGCGAAGTACGTGTCCAGCGGTTCGCGGATCATCAACCAGTAAACCGTTCCGAAAAGAAACGCGACCGTTGTCCAGGCACTAACCCCGGTGCCCAGTGCCAATGCCCGGAGCATGCGGAAGAGGATGACACCCGTCAGGGCACCCAGCAGGGGGGTCAGAAGCATGGTCCTCAGCCCCTGGCCGAACGCCAGCACGAAAGGCACAAGCAACGCAGCCGGAAACGGGGGGAACGGAGAATAGTAATGCCCCTGGTAAATGGCGATGTCCTTGTAGAATAAATGATCAAACCCGATATGGCCATTCATCAGGGCGGATGCCAGGCGAACGTGCGTATGATAGGCACCAGCCCGCTCGAGATGGCCGGATTCCTTGAGGGCGGGAAGAATGTTGAACAGCCCGAAGATCAGCAGGGACCCCAGGAAGACCGCGACGCAGGGATAGCGTCGCGCCCGATGCAGGACTGTGTCATTGACCTCACCCCTCCGGCTGGCGCCGGTCAACGCAGCGCCTCGTAAAACACCGTGGCGATAACAAGGTTGCCGCTCTCGTTGGGATGAAACCCATCCTCCTGCATCAGGGTGGCGTCATCGCCGAATTCGCGCTCGACATCCGCCAGCCGTGCGCGCTCTTCCCGGCAGAGAATCCGGATGCGGCGGTTCAGTTCCTGGTGCAGCGAGTTGAGTGAGCCATCCCCGCCAAACCGGGGGGGAATCGTCCCGACGATGGGGTACGTCTTGTTCTGCTTGGCAATCTGGATCATCTGCCTCAGGTTATCAATGGTCCAGTCGTCATTGCCGATATGGATGATATCGTTGATCCCGTAGAGGATAAATATGTACCCAGGCTTGACGCGCGCCAGCAGTTCGCCGATCTGGGCGAGCCCGTCCGAACTCAGTGCACCACCGAACGACTCGTTGATGATGGTCTTTCCGGACCTTTCCGCCACGATCTGCGGAAAATTCGGCCCGCTGATCTCGGAACCCGCGGTTACGCTGTCACCCAGCGCGGCGACAACATTCGGATTGTTGTCCCCGAATTTCGAGGCCCCGCTCGATGAACTGGAGGAATCCTCGCACCCCGTCATCAAGCATCCGCAAAGCGCCAGACCCACCAGCAACCGAATCCACCCTCCGCCGTTCCCCACTGCTGCCATTGCGGCACCATCTTTCTTTTGTGCGGTTCAGCACCGCTTCCAGTAACCGAATCACGTTGCAAGCATCCCATATTTCAAGCAGCTTGTCTACATGGACTTGCTGAATGTCCCCTTATCCAGGTCATTCGGAACTCTTTCCTTTTCGGCTGCCAGCGGATAGCCATCGCAATACGTCTTGGATGCGGGCATCCCAGTATCCCCAGTCATGGGAGCCCGGACCCTCCTCGAACGTCAGGTCGAATTGGAGGGATTCCAGATGATCCCTGAATTTCAGGTTGATCGGATAAAGGAAATCCTCCGTGCCGCAACACTGGAAAAGCCGTGGCTTGACACCTCCGGACCGCGCAAGCTCCCGGGAGAGGTGGTAGAGGTCATTATCGGTTCCGTAAACCGGCTTGTCGCCGAAGATGCTGACGTGCTCGCCGATTCGCCCCGGGTTCTGGTTCACCAGTTCCTGGGGATCCAGCGCCCCCGACAGGCTGGCGGCGGCGCAGAATTTATCCGGCCTGGCCAGCGCCAGCTTGAAGGCTCCGTAGCCGCCCATCGAAAGCCCGGCCGCAAAGGTGTCCTCCCGCTTCTCCGATACGGGGAAGAAGGATTCGACAATGGCTGGCAGCTCCCGGCTGATAAACGTCCAGTACTTACCGCAAGGCGCGGACACCCCGGCGTTATGCATATCCGTGTAGTAGCTGCGCGCCACGGCCGGCATCACCACAGCGATGCCGAGATTGGCGACATAGCGCTCGATGGAGGTCCGGCGGGACCAGATGGTATGGTCGTCAGACAATCCGTGCAGGAGATAAAGCACCGGATTTTTCCTGCTTCCTGCCTTGCCGGTCATCCCGATCTGTCCGACGGTTTTCTGGGGCAGGATGACGGTCATGGAGGATGACAGTCCCAGGCTCTCGGAAAAGAAGTCGCAATGAATAAGTGCCATCGATGCAAGCCCCCCGTGGTTAATGTCTTACCCTGAACCCGTCAATTGACCTCGGCATTCATGTCCCGCACTCTGCCCGATTCCCCCTCATCCAATCTTTTCGACCCGCCGAGAGGGCTACGCTTTCACCCAGACCAGCTTCTTGAGTCGTTCGACCAGGCTAACGGCCAGACCGTACATGACCGGCACATAGACCAGTGTCAGCAAGGTTGAGACCGATAATCCGAAAATCATCGCCACAGCCATCGGCGCCCACCACGCGGTGGTTCCGCCTCCCTGTGATATTTTAAACGGGAAGCTATGGAAGTCGATGTTCCAACCGATGGCCATGGGAATCAGTCCAAGAACGGTGGTTCCAGCCGTCAGCAGAACCGGGCGCAGGCGAAGACGCCCGGCAGTGACAATCGCCTCGAGCGGGCTCATTCCTTCTTTGCGCTGAAGATTGATACAGTCAATCAGAACGATGGCGTTATTGACGACAATCCCGGCCAGACTGACGATGCCCAGACCGGTCATGATGACACTGGCACGGGTCTGTGTCAGAATCAGCCCCCACATGACACCGATGATGGAAAGGGGGATGGACAGCCCGATGATGAACGGAAGCAGGACGGAGTTGAACTGGATGACCAGGATGACCAGGATGCCGGCGATCGCCAGCAGGAAGGCGCGGCGTAGAAAAGCCATGGATTCCAGGGAGTCCTCGTTGTCGCCTGCGTAATGGATGGCGAAGTTGTTCGGCAGATGAATGCCAGCCGTCGCCTTGCTGACATCCTTTAGAATAGCCTCGACACTGCGGCCTTCGTTGTTGCCCATCAGCGTGATAACGCGCTTGAGGTCTTTGCGCTTAATTTCTCCGAGACCGGCGGTATATTTGAACGTGCCGAGGGAAGAAAGGGATACGGAGCCCTGGTCTTTGACAGGAATCTTAATTTCGCCGAGTGAGCTGAACTGGTCGCGGCCGGTTTTAGGCAGACGGACGGTGATATCGAATTCGTCTTCCCCGGCGCGGAACTTGCTACGGCTTTCAACACCGAAAATGGAGGTGCGCAGGAAATTGCCGACCGTGGCGGTGTCGAGACCGAGCATGGCCGTGCGCTGCCTGTCGATTTCGAATTGCAGCTCGGGCAGGGCATCTTCAAAGCTGCTTCGCAGATCCGTCAGGCCGGGAATGGTTTCAATATGCTGGCGGATTTCCCCTGAAAGTTCCGTGAGCCGGTCAAAGTCATCGCCTGTGATTTCGATGCTGACGGGGGCTCCAGCCGGAGGGCCGCGCCGGTCCTTTTCGATGGTCACTTCGGCGCCGGGCAGCACCGGCAGGGCCGCGCGGATATGCTCGACGACTTCGCTGGCCGGCGTTTTCCGGAGCTCTTCGTCAATAAAATCAATGTAGATGGAGCCGATGTGCGTGCCGCTGCTGGCGGACTCGAAGGAGGCATTCCCCTCTCCGGCGTTACTCTGGAAGAATTTGATCTCGTTATACGGCTCGAGAATTTTCTCCAGTTCCCGGAGCGCCGCCGCCGTCGTTTCGATGGCGGTGCCCTGCGGATATTTGACTTGAATCTGAGCGGACTCCGGCTCGGTGGTCGGGAAGAGTTCCACTCCGCGATTGTAGCGCTTATAGATTTCCGCACTGAGGACCAGGAACGTCAGACTCAGCAGCAGAACCACCAAGCGGTGGTCGAGTGCTTTGCGCAGGAATTTTTCATATCCGCCGACAAACGGATGCGGACTTCCCAGGTTGAGCGGACTGTCATCAATGCGGCCTTTCTGGATCAGCACGGAGCAGATGGCCGGATTCGTGATCAGCGCGACCACCAGGGAGCCGCCCTGTGTGATCATAAGGGTCAGGGGAATAAATCGCATGAATTGACCGATGATGTCGGGCCAGAACAGAAGCGGCGTCAGGGCAATCATGGAAGTCAGCGTGGACGTAATGACCGGCCAGGCGACTTCGGAGGTACCGCGCCGAGCCGCGTCCTCCTGCGAAAGGCCGCCGCAGCGCAAGCGGTAGATATTCTCGACGATGACGACGGCGTTATCCACCAGATTGCCGCAGCCGAGAATCAGCCCGAAGAGCACAACCATGTTCAGTGAAATACCCGCCAGCGACAGGATGATATAGGTCAGCAGCATGGAAAGCGGAATAGCCAGCCCGACGAACAGGCTGTTGCGCCAGCCCATGAAGACAAACAGGACGATAATGACGAAGAGAAAGCCGGTAATGATGTTGTTTTCGAGTTCGGCGAGCATGTCGCGCACATGTTTCGATTCGTCCTGGACAATCGTCAGTTTGATGCCCTTCGGCAGTCCGTACGCCTCCAGCATGGCTTTAATCTCATCGGTCACGGCGACGGTATTGGCTCCAGAGCGTTTTTTGATGCTGATCGATACGGAAGTCTCTCCGTTGATCCGCGCGACGGAAGTTGCATCTTTATAGGTATCGGTGACGGTGGCGATGTCGCTTAGATAGATGGGCCGCCCTTGATGGACCTTTATGACAAGATCGCGCATTTCACCCGCCAGCTTGAACTCACCGGCCAGACGGACCTGATATTTGCTGTCGCCCACCTCGAGTGAACCGGCGGAAACAGTGATGTTTTCCTTGCCAACCAGCGCCAACACATCGGCCAGTGGAATCTCGTAGGCGCTCAGTCGGGCGCGGTCGAACTCAATCCGGATTTCCCGTTCGCGCGTTCCGGTGATCGCCGCCTCGCGCACGCCGGGCATCAGCTCAATACGGTCCTGTAGGTTCTCGGCAATGCTCTCAAGCCTCTCAACATCGGGATCGCCCGACAGCGAAAACCTCATGATCGGGATGTCGGTACTGAAGTTGAACCCGTCCACAATCGGCTCTTCCAGATCGTCGGGCAGGTCGACGCGGGCCAGATCGATCTTGTCCTTCACGCGTTGAATCGCCATATCGATATCCTGATCCGGCAGGAACTCAACCGAAATGGTGGTGAAACTTTCCGAGGAGGTGGAGGTGATCTCTTTGACATTGCCGAGTTCGTTGAGTTTTTTCTCGATCGGAATCGTGACCAGATTCTCCATCTCCTCCGGTGCCGTGCCTTGATACGGGGCTCGGATAAAGACCTGCGGAATGGTGATATCCGGGAAGCCTTCGCGCGGCAGGGCGTTGTAGGCCACCACACCGAGTCCGACCATGACCACCATGAAGACAAACACGGCAATTCGGAATTTAATGGCGTAGTTGGTAATCAGCATAACTCTATTCCTGAATTTTAACGTTCGCGCCGTCGGTCAGCATGCGATTGCCGCGGGTGACAACCAAGTCGCCCTCGCTGGCTCCGGAGAGGATGAGCGCTTCCTGTTTTAAAATGGTATCGATCCGCACCAGCTGGCGCACGGCATGGCCGTTGCGCACAAGGTAGACCACATTGTCGCCTTTTTGCGGAATGATGGCCTCAAGCGGCAGGGTCACCGCATTCTTCCGGATACTGCGGCGATGCTGTACAGAGGCAATCATGCCGGGGCGCAGCGTACCGTCCGAGTTCGGGACCTTCAGTTCAACGCGGAAGGCATTGTTCCCGGTTTCCGCTTTCGAGGAAATATAGGCCACCGCGCCAGCGAAAACCCGTCCGGGCTGCGAGATCACTTCAAACGGCACGGTATCGCCGATTTTGAGCGAGGAGACACTCCGCTCAGGAATGTCGACGGTTACGCGCACCGGATCGATCGACAGCACATCGAATACCGGAGCGGACGGGATCACGTATTCGCCTTGCTCGACATAGCGCTCATTGACAAGGCCGTCGACCGGGCTCTTGACGATGCAGTAGGACAGGACGGCTTCCGCTTCGCGCAACTGGGCATCCGCCAGGGCAACGGCCTTGCGGATATCATCGAGCGTCTGCGCCGATACGGCACCGGTTTCGCTCAGCTTCCCGAAACGCTCCAGATTGCGCGCCGCATCTTCATAGGTTGCGCGCGCCGCATCGGCAGCGGCCTGCGCGGCACGGTCGTCAAGCCGCAGAAGGATCTGTCCGTTGGTAACCGCCTGACCTCTTTC
>CAZGBW010000108.1:0-4451 GCA_964523995.1 uncultured Victivallales bacterium
ATGCGGCGGCAACTTTTATGTGCGGGACAAGGTGCTTTGGGCATGGATTGCGCTGGTGATCTTCCCCAGCGTTCGAGCCGTTGGGTTCCCTCGCCGGGATAACATCCGGTGCAGGCTCTTTTCGTCATGGGAGTCTTGCTGTGCGTCGTGAATCAGGCTTTGCCGCGCTAGCGGCAATAGCCCGCATTGATCTTGCTCGCACTCTTCATTGTTGTTCAAGCTCCTCGACATCGCCTTTGTCTTTAATCCGTGGTGTGGATTTCTTGTTTTTCACAAGGTCTGCCAGTCCAATGAACGTAACATCAACATTACCATATCTTCCCCTGACGGCGTTCGGGCGTGCTTCATCGAATGTAACGCCGTCGATTTCGTTAAGCAGATCGACCCGTGCTGGTGCAATCCCGAAAGTCAGGACATTGCCGGCTGTTGTAAATGCATCAAGAGGTAGATCTTCTTCCCGGAAGCCGAATTTAACCAGAGCTTGTCGCAGGCGTATGGCATTCTCGCTGGTCAAGCGAAAGAACAGATCGATATCTTTGGTAAAACGCGGATAGCCATGATACGCGACGGCATAGCCTCCAACGATCATGTACTCAATCCCGTGCTCTTCGATTAATCTCAACAGTTCTTCGAAGTCGGGATGGATATTCATAGAGGAACCTTCCTGCTTCCAGCCGGAGTCTCTCAAGCTCGTTCAGGCGAGAACCGGGGGACTGCGCCTGCCAGAAAGCCCGGTCTCGGCTAGCCTGTTCTGCATGCGTTGTGATGGTTATTCTCATACGTAACCCAGTCTAGCTGTAGACAATTTCAATTTCCACCCTTTTCTTGGGCTGGGTGTATGTCAAAAAAGTGACATGATGTGACATGGTAGGATGGCATCGGGGTCACATCGTAACAAGTGATTCCGCTGAAAAACCTCTTGAGAAGACGGTCGGGACGGAGCCCGACCCTCCAGAATATGGAGGAAACGATGCGTTCTCTCTTCTGGAGGGACGACCTCCGTGTCGTCCGTCAGGTTTTTCAGCGGAATCAACAAGTACGATGTGACCCCCAGCGGGTTGACCCCCAGCGGGTAACAATATGTCGCCGGCATAATGGTTCAGGCTCGAATCGAGCACGACCGCGAGGCCGAGCCGTTTCGCCTCGGTACCGATGCTTGCCGGAACCGCGGCGACCGGTGCGGCGCGCGAGTGTTGCGGAATTCGAGGCAGATCGAGTCGAAGCCCTTCGCCTTGATGTCGGTCAGGCTGCGGGTCGAGATCGCCGGGTCGAACGTTTCGGCCTCGGTCATCGCATAGAAGATCATTTGTCGCATGGTGGTTATCCTGATCAGGGTTCCAGCGTCAACCCCTGTCCGGAAAAACGGACCGGGATCTGCCGGTAGGGCAGTTTCGCGCCGGGGGCCGGATGCCCAAGGGCGAGGACACAGTCGCCGAGGCCGGATCCGGAGATCTTCGCACTGGTGATGCCGGGGATGTCGCGAAGGCACCGGATGATGTCGGCCAGGGTGGCGTCACAGACGCCGAGTTCCTCCATGAGGGACTGCCCCTGCTGCAGGGCAAGGGCGAGGTGAGGCCAGTCGGCATCGGCAAACGCGGCATCGGCGGCTTCCGTGCAGGCGTCCATGCGGGCATAAAGACTGTCGAAGGCGGCGGGCGCGGTGGCGCGGCGGGATTCGACCTGGAGGATCACCTCGGCGGTCGTGGTCTTGTAGCCGGCATACACCAGCGTGATGCCAGGGAACAGGGTGTGGCGCCGGAGGACCGCCGGGGCTTGCGTGTACAGCAGGATCCCACCCCACACGGAGGCGGCAAGATCTGCTCCGGAGGCGGCCCCCTGCACGTCCCTCACGATGGCAAGCGCCTCGCGGTGAAGCTGTTCGGGGGCCGGAATCCGACCGCCGTCGCGCCATGCGTGCAGCGCCGCCAGCGTGGCCACGGTCACAGCGGCGGAAGAGCCCAGCCCGACATCCGGCGGCATATCCGCCGTGATCGCGAGATCAAACCCGGACGGGCAGCCTGACCCCAGCCGTTGCAGGGCCCTTCCGACAAACTGGAACGGCGGCGAGATATCAGGGGCATCCAGCGGCGTCTGGCGCGTGCCCAGGGCGGACCGGATATCCACCCCCCGGCCCGCGCACGGGGTCAGGGTAACCTGAACCCGTGCGTCAACGGCACCGACGAGAGCCCGTGCCCCGTGCAGCACGGCGTGCTCACCGGTGATCATGACACTTCCGGGAGCACTGGTAGTGATCACGTGGAACCGCCTTCCGGCATGATGGACATCAGAGACGGAACCCGATGCCGATGCCAGCGATCCAGTGATTGAAGTTCTTCAGCGATTCACCGAAGGTCTTGTCTTTCGTGTCGGTATCCAACCACATGTAGCGGAAATCGCCCTCGATGAACATACGTTCCGAGAGGTTGAAGTCCGCGCCGAGTCCGAGATGCCAGCCGAAGTCGAATTCCGACTCGGTATCGCTCGCCTCGACCGTGGTGCGGGTCCAGTAGAGGCCGGCGCCGCCAAGCACGAAGGGGTTCAGGACGTTGTCGCGACCAAGCAGGAAGAGCATGGCGCTGAGTTGGATCGGGATCAATTCCAGATCGACGTCGCGCGTGAGTTCCTCGCTGTGGTAGTAGAGCGAGCCGTCAATGAACACGACTTCGCGCCAGTCGGTACGGAAGAACAGCCCGCCCAGGAATGCGCCGTCATCCGCTTCCGCGATCCGCATGTACCCGCCGCGCGCGCCGACATCCGCCATGCCCGCCTGCACCGTTGATACCGCCATCATACCCGCCACCATGATCACCGCTGCCAACCGTTTCATACCGCCGACCTCCTGTTGTAGGTTATGGATACAGCTCTGTTTTCGCATAATCAGCGACCCGGAGGCAATATTTTTCTGCCAGGGGCGGAAACGAGAAGGACGCGATCAGCAACGCTGCCAGCCTGACGGCGAGCCCCTCGGGCTCACTGCACCCACGGGGGAAAGGCGATTGTTTTCTTCATAGCCACTAGGCATCCACCGAGGTGATGCCCTCGCGAATGGCGTACTTGGTGATCTCCGCCACACTATGGATATTCAGCTTTCCCATGATGTTGCGGCGGTGGGTTTCCACCGTCTTGACGCTGACGTGCATGGCATCGGATACGTCCTTCGTGCTTTTGCCTTCGGCAATGAGCTGCAGGGTCTCGCGCTCGCGGTCGGTCAGCACGACAAACGCCGGATTCGCCCCCGTCTGCAGCGACGAGAGCTCGACGTACTCGTCCACGACGACACCGGCGACATCCGGGCTGAGGTATTTCTTGCCGCGCATTACCTCCCGGATCGCGAACACAAGCTCCTCGCAGGCACGGGACTTCAGCACGTACGCCGACGCCCCGGCCTTGAGCATTTCACGCACGAACATCCGGTCGGAATGCCCGGACAGGGCGACCACCTTGATGGCCGGATTCAGCTTCAGGAGTTTCCGCGTCGCCTCGATCCCGTTCAAGTCGGGCATCGCCACGTCCATGACGACGACATGGGCACCGGCCTTGCGGGCAAGCTGGACCGTCTCCTTGCCGTTGGCAGCCTCGCCGATAACGGCCAGGTCCGGCTCCTTTTCAAGGAGTGAACGCAGACCCTCGCGCATCATCGCGTGGTCATCCGCCAGCACCAGTCTTGTCATCATCTCCTGCCACCTTTCGACGCCCGTGGCGAGTGCAGCCAAGGCCTGTTTTTTATGTGCCTCAATGCACGTCAGCAGAGAAACCATAATCGATGAATCGGTTTGACGCAAGATGTCATTTTTATTGACACTTGCCGGCTGAGGTGATTTTGTAGAGATGGAGGATGCAAATGACCGGCAAGCCTGAAAAAACGGCAAAGGGAAAAGCCCCCCGGGAAAAGGGCGCGGACGGGACGGTCAAACGTTCTCCTCGCGACTTGGCGGATCTCGTCCGCACGCTCCAGGCGAACCTGGCCGGGCTTGAAATGCAAAACGAGTCGCTACGTCACGCGCAGCAGCAGTGGGAACAGACCTTCGACAGCGTTTCAGACCTGATTGCCATTGTGGACGACGGACACCGCATTGTGCGCGTCAATGGTGCCATGGCCAGGAAGATCGGACGCACGCCGGAAGCGTGCTCCGGGCTGGCCTGTTTCGAGGTCATGCATTCATGCGGCGCGCCACCCGTGAATTGCCCGTACGCCCTGACGCTGCAGGACGGACTGGAACATTCAATCGAGATGTGTGAAGAACGCCTCGGCGGAAATTTTTCCGTAACCACATCCGCATTGAAGGATGCGGACGGGCAGATACGCGGCGTGGTTCACGTTGCCCGCGATATCACGGAGAGCAAGCGTGTCGAACGGGAGCGCGAGGAGAATGCCGCGCGGCTGGCCTGGGGGCAATCCGCGGCCGACATGATCAACGCCATGAAGGAGGGTGTGGCACTGCTGGATATGG
>CAZGBW010000108.1:4551-8033 GCA_964523995.1 uncultured Victivallales bacterium
CGGACCCTTACCGGGCGGCTGGCTGCCGCCGAGGATCAGACCCGCTGGCGCATCGCCAGTTACATCCATGACACCATTGTCCAGAATCTGGCACTTTCCAAACTCCGCCTGGGGGCCATGACGAAACCGCTGACAGATGCGGCGCTTACGGCGGAACTCGCCCGGATTCAGCAGGTCCGGACACTGCTGGACGACGCCATCAGCGAATGCCGCACGGTGATGTCCGACCTGACACCCGCCCTGCTGTACGAGATGGGGCTTGGTCCCGCCCTGGAAGCGCTCGCGCGGAAGCTGGAAGAGAAGTACGGGATGCCAGTGCTCTTCAAGGATGATGCGCAAGAGATCTCCCTGCCACCCGAGCACCGCGGGATGTTGTTCGAGTCGGTCCGCGAACTGATCATGAACGCGCTGAAGCATGCCGGGCCTTGCGATATCCGGGTGACATTGAGTTGCCGGAACGGCCAGTTCATCATCCGCGTGGAGGACAACGGCACCGGGTTCGATGCCGTGTCCGGAGAGGCGCATCGGAAATCCGAGGATGGATTCGGCCTGTTCAGTATACGACAGCGTCTTTACGGCCTGGGCGGTTGCCTCGATATCGAGACGACCCCCGGCTTGGGCACAAAGGCCACCATCAGCATTCCGATGCAGGAATTGTCCTAAGGTATTTCGAAGGCCCATTCGAGCCCATCCCTGATAGGCAGATGGATCGACTTGCTTCATCATGACCGCGGATCGGCGAGAGGTTTTCCGATTCCGGGGAAAGGTGGGGAAACCATGGGTAATGTACGATTAGGCGATGTGATAATTCTCTGCGCGTGCGTAGCGCTTCTGTTCATCCTGATCGCGGGAACGGCCAATGCCATCGGATCGCGATTCCGCGCCGGAGCCGAGCATGGCGGAAGGGTTGTCCCTGCGCTCGGGTGGTGATTGACCAGTTGGAGTCGGCGACGGATAAGGCCGTCAACCATGGAAGACAGGTGCTGTGGTGAATATTCTGGTGCTGGATGATCATGACGGGTTCCGCGACGAAATGGTCCGGATCCTATCTCGCGATGGTCACGCCGCGCAAGGTGCCGCGTCCGCAGGAGCGGCGGTTCCCCTTGTCGAAAAGGGAGACTTCGACTTTGTGCTGGTGGACTATCATATGCCGGAACATGACGGTGCCTGGTTCCTGAGGAACGCCAAGCGGCCCAGAAAGACAAAGGCGCTTCTGATCACGGCGCACGTCAACCGCAAGATCATTGACGAGATGTTCAAAGCCGGGGCCGTCGGGTATATCATCAAGCCGTTCGACGAAGGCGAGCTGCTGTGGAACCTGAAGTTTCACTCGGAACGTCGGTAAAACCGCCTGGTCCTGCCGCGATCCACGGCGATCAACCCGCGTTTCGTTTTACCTATCCGTGGTAGGCGAGCCTGAAAATGGCGGGTTCCCAACTGGCGAGAACGCCTTCCAGGATATAGCGAGTTGAATCCGTGGCGGCAAGCCGCCAGTCCGCCCATGCGCCATCCGGGCCGAGCCGGTGGACGGACCGTACCGGCCGCGATGAGCGGACATGCACGGTGTCGAGCGGATCGGCACTCAGATTGATGACACCCAGCAGTTCGGTGCCGTCGCCGAGCACGCCATGCCGCGCCATTACATCCTGTGTCTCCTCAAGGATGACGGGCATCCTGCCGCATGCCAGGAAGTCGAGCGCTTCCACCAGGAATCGCTGCCGGACCGGAAGCAGGATCTTGAAAAACGGCATGCCGGTATGGAAGGCCACCGTGGCGACGCGTCCGCCGAGGCGGTTGGTGAAGAACACCATCCCTGCGCCCTGGCGCGTTCGTTCGCCGACAAAGGCGATCACTTCATGAAACAGGGTCGTCACCTCTTTGGCCCCAGTAGCGGGAATCAGTTCGGCGGAAGACGCTTCCCAGGTGAAGTGCACCCGTCTGCCGCTGGTATTGTTGATTTCCTCGTTATGGAAGAAGTCCGAGCGTTCGCCGATCGTCACGCCCATCAGGTCCGAGAATCCGCGCCTGGCCAGTCGTGTGGCGGCACCGCCATCGAGCAGCAGCCCGCCCTTGAAAAACGCGCGGATCTCGTCATCGGTGAACCGGTCCGGGTGATCCCCGGCCAGCAGGCGTGTCCTGGGCTCCAGCGTGTTCCCGTAGCGGGTTGGAATACCGAAGCGCCCCAGCAGGGAGGTGATGAAATCGGGAAACTCCAGCGGACGGGAAGGGGCCAGCGGATGATAATCGCGCCAGTGGTCGGAAATCGGCGTCTCGGGCCCCTGCCATACGGCACCGTTCACGGCATTGAGCAGGGCGTCGTAAAACTTCATGTGCCTTGCCATGATCTGTTCATACTCGCGTCCGGATCCGGGATCCTTGTCGTATAGGTGGGTATTCCAGAGCTTGCTCCCGTTCAGCCCGTTCAGAATCCCGAGGGTGATATGGGCATGCAGCGCGACGGCGCTCTCGCGGTAGCGGTTATGCGGGAAGGTGTCGCTTTCGGCAATCAGGTCCCGGATCCCTTCGGAGGCGTAGGTGCGCACGGCGGTATAACGCGAAATCCAGGGAAGCACGGTGGGACGCGCCTCGCCGTAGATCGCGCAGGCGATGCGCAGGAACGGTTCGGTGGAGTCGGCCAGGGTTCGCGTGACATCGGCAAGGTTGTACTGGCCGCCGCCGGGACAGCAGAACCCGCAGCGGGCGCCCGGCGCGACCGCGTCAATGGCCGTACGGATCTCCGTGGCGAAGGACACCAGAACCTCGTGCAGGACCGCCGTGACGGTCTGCGCGACGGGATCGGATGCCGGCGCCTTCTTCAGGTGACCCACAAGCTCCTCGCGCGACCATTCCCGTCCGAGCCGTCTATTGTACTCCGCCATGTGCAGCGGGCAGAAGCACTCCTCGCTCTTGTTGCAGAAGTCGTCATCCACGTGGCGGAACGCGGGACGGGACGCGGCGAGGCCCTTGATCGCCTCCAGGATGTAATCACGGAATCCGCGATCCTGCGGGCACTGGCGCGCGGTAGGAATGCCGTCGGTCTTGACGGTCTTCTGCCACGGCTCGCCGGTCAGGCTGACCGGGCCGCTCCAGCCGTGACCGATAATACTCTGCAGGCGTATCCCGACCTCGATGCCGGTATCGTCCCGCAATTCCTTCCTGAGCGCCGCGAACGCGTCGGCATAGAGATCCGCCTTTTTCCGCGCGGGGGTCCCCTCGGGATACAGCATGATGCAGATAGTCGCGGTACGGAGTTCCGACGTCCGAGGCGATCCGGCGGGCCTGCTGCGCCATGTAGACGGGATCGTCCGGGAAAAACGGGACCACGTTGAGGAAGTGCATGTGTTTCATGGTTTATACTCTCTAGCAGATTCGGGGCCATGCTGCCGCAGATCGGGCTCCCTGTCGAGTTTTCCATTTCCATGCAGCGATTCTAATTATGGCCGAGGCAGCCTGAAGGCTGAACTACGAACGGGGGATTTCCT
>CAZGBW010000109.1:0-8014 GCA_964523995.1 uncultured Victivallales bacterium
AGGATGTCGTGGACGAGGATAGTCTGTTTGCGAAGGAAGAACTGACGATCAACGAAGCCGTTCAGGGGGCGCTGCCGGACGTCGGTGGTAGCGGTGATGACTTCTTGAACACGCTTCTGGCCGATGAGGGCGCGAAAGCCCCGGCGGCCGTGCCGGCGGAATTGCCGTTGGATCTGGATGCCGCCACCCCTGCAAAGGATACGGGAATAGTCCAAGCACCAGCGGCTGTCGCGGACTTGCCGGTGGGTGAAGCGTTGCCACAGAATCTCGATGCCGTGGTGGATGGAATCGCGGCCGAGCCGGCGGTCGATATAAACGCCTTTCCCCTGGATGCGGGATTCGATGCGAACGCGGTTGTGGGCGAGATGCTGGAAGGTGGCGAGGCCGATGCCGCTGTGGAGCCTGCGGTGGTTGATGTAAAGCCCGTTCCTGGCGCTGCGGGCGCGACGGCAGCTGCCGAGGTTGATCTCGACATGATTCTGGGTGAAATGGTTGCCGAGGAGAAACCCGGTGCCGTCGCAGCACCGGTGGCGGAGGCTCCGGTGGTTGCCGCTGCCGAGCCGGTGGCGGAGGCTCCGGTGGTTGCCGTTGCCGAGCCGGTGGCGGAGGCTCCGGTGGTTGCCGTTGCCGAGCCGGTGGCGGAGGCTCCGGTGGTTGCCGCTGCCGAGCCGGTGGCGGATCCGGAAAAGAAGGACGCTGCCGTGGCCGAAGGCGCAAATGCACCGTTGGACTTCCTCTTTGGCGAGGCACCCGCTGTAGCCCCGGTACCGGTGGCAACCGACAGCAGCTTGAACTCGGTCGTTAGCGAGCAGCCTGTCGAGGCGGAAGGCAATGTCGCGGCCGTCAATCCGGCGCAACCCGAACCCGTCCCCGTTGTTCCGGCGGCTGTCAAGGAGCCTGTGGACATGCCTGTGGAAATAGCGGCGGAACCTCCGCCGGCTGCAGAGGCGGACCCGCTGGCATTGGATGACGATATCTTCAAGGAACTGGCGAGCGAAGCGAGAGTGGAGATGCGTCAGGCTCCGGAGGGTCAGAAGAGTGTCCAGCAGGCCTCGGAGGTGGCTGCTGACCCTTTCGCCGGTCTGTCGGGGGATTTGGCCGGAGAGGCGGGGCTTGGCGTTAAGCCAGCTGCTTCGTCGTCATCCGCATCTGTCCCGGCAGCAACTCCGGCCGTAGTCTCTGCCGCCGGAGATAAATGGGTTGCTCTTGACGGTGCCGAGCCTGCGTCGTCCTCGACGCCGGCGAACGCTGTTGTTGCCGATCCGTCGGTGCAGGGCGCAAAGGCGGGGGAAAAGGCTTCCCCCGCCGGGATTGTCGCCTTTGAAGAGGCGGAGCGCCTGAAGCGCGGGGCGCAGGAGTACCATGCGCGAAGTACGCTTTCCAGCGCCGAGAAAGCCATGCGGGTCAGGGACTATCCAAAGGCGATTCGGTTGTTTGAGGAATCGCGTCGGTACATGCCGAAGCGCCCCGATACCGAATCCGCGCTGGCCCAGGTGCGCAAGGGGCTCGGTGATGCCTATTATGAGCAAGCGCTTTCGCTGGAGCGGATGGCGGACTATGAAAACGCCAAGCTTTCGGCGCAGAGTGCCGTCCGGAATGGGGACCAGCGGGGGGAGGAGGCCGTTAAACGGATCCAGGGCAAGATGGATACCCCCCCACCACCGGAGGTTCCGGTCGCGAAATACCGATGGAAGGAAGAGGCTTACAAGTCCGTCCAGTTGCAGATCAACAGTTGGATGAAGCAGGGGCGCGAGGCCTATCTTACCGGGGAGTACGAGAAAGCGATTCTGGCCTTCGAATCCGTGCTGGCCCGGGACCCCGAGAATAAGGAAGCCATCCGCCTGATAAAATCGGCCTCCAATAAGCAGTTTGACCGCTCGACGATGGAACTGAACGCCACCGCCTCGCGCATGATGGCCACGGTACGCGATACCTGGAATCCGCGCCAGTATGGCTTGCATGAAGCCCCGATTCGCGATGATGGGCGCATGGTCACCGATCGCCAGGAGGATGAGCTTCAGCGTATGGCCATTGTTGCCAAGATGGGGATGATCCGGATTCCAGAGGTGGATTTCCGGCAGGCGAATATCCGGGATGTGGTCAATTTCCTGTTTCAACAGAGCGCGGAGTTCGATCCCGATCCGCTGCCCGCCAATCGCAAGGGCGTGAATATTATCCTGAAGCTGGAATCGGATGCACCGGGAGCCCGTACGGCACCTGCAGCGCCGGCGGATCCCTTCTCGGCGGCTCCGGCGGCTGACGCGGGTGGTTTGGGCGGTGGTGGTGCGAACGAAACGCTGGTCACCTTCAGTGCGCGCGATATTTCGCTGAAGGAGGCTCTGGATATTGTTGTGGACATTGCCGGCCTGAAGTACCTGATTCGCGGGAACGTCGTGATGGTCATGCCCCGCGACGCGGCGGTTGGCGAGATTGAGCACCGGATGTACGATGTGCTGCCATCGGCGATTACAAGGCTGCAGGAGTTGAGCACGGCGGTTGGCGGTGGCCAGGCTGGCGGGGCACAGCGCGGTGCCGGCGATTTCCTTGCATTGGAAGGCTCTGGAGGCGCGGGTGGCGAGGATATGGACCTCAAGTCGTTCTTCACGGAGATGGGCGTGGATTGGCCGACGCGGTCCTCGATCAAGTTTGTTCGCGGTCTGGGAAAACTGGTTGTGGCCAATACGATTGAAAATCTCACGGTCTTTGAAAAGGTCCTCTCCATTCTTAACGTGGTTCCCTATCAGATTGAAATTGAGTCTCGTTTTATTGAAGTCGCGCAGACCGATGTCGACTCGCTCGGATTGGAGTGGATCCTGAATGACAACTGGGAACTCGCCCAGAAGAAGAACTCCGCCGGGGTACCGCTGGCGACACGCGAGCGGATTGAAATGAATGCGAATGCAGGGAAGGGCGGATTCACCGCCGGAAACCGTTTCCTTACCGGGGCAGGTATTGCCGGGGCGACCGGCGGGACGATCGTGGATGAAGTCGCGAGACTGAGCGGTGTGCTGACGAATCCGGAACTGACCATGGTGCTGCATGCCCTGCAGCAGCGCGGACATACGGATTTGCTGTCTGCCCCGAAAATCACCACCCAATCCGGACAGCAGGCCGTGATCAAGGTGGTGACGGAATATATTTATCCCACGGAGTTTGAAGTCTCCGGCATCGGCGGTGATGCTGGGGGTGGCGCCGCTGGCGGCGGCGGTGGTGCTGGTGGTGGTGCGGTTGGTGCGGTTGTCACACCGCGGGAATTCACAACCCGCGAGGTCGGTGTTATTCTGGAAGTGTTGCCGGAAGTCAGCCCGGAGGGGCAGATGATCAACCTGACCTTGTCGCCGGAAGTGGTTTCGGAGCCGGAATGGAAAAACTACGGATCCACGTACACGTCGTATGATCCAAATGGTAATCAGATTGTGCAGACACTGAACATGGAACAGCCGTTTTTCCACACCCGGAAGCTGAAAACCAATCTTCTGATCTATAACGGTGCAACCGTGGTGATGGGTGGAATGATCACGGAAGTTCGCGAGAATGTGGATGACAAGATTCCTCTGCTGGGCGATATTCCCCTGTTGGGCCGTCTTTTCCGCAGCCGCTACGAGTCGAGCCAAAAACGGAATCTTCTTATTTTCGTGACGGCCCGGCTGGTTGACCCGGCGGGTCGTGCGCTGGATAAGGATCGGTTCACCGTGGACAAGGGCATTGCGGAGCGCATTGCCGTTGGCGGTGGTGGCGGCGAAGCCGCGCCAGCTGTGAAATGATCGCCGAACGGACGCCTGCATCCCGCCTGCTTCTGGTTGACGGACTGGCGGGGGCTTACCGGTTCTTCTATGCGATCCGGGGACTGGCCACCGCAGGTGGAAAACCGACGAATGCGGTTTTCGGGTTTGTCCGTATGATGCAGCAGCTGCTGGGTGCGTGGAAACCCACGCACTGTGCCGTCGTTTTCGACGGCGGCATCCCCCCGATGCGTCTTGCCTTGGTTCCCGGTTATAAGGCAAACCGGAAACCGATGCCGGTTGAGCTTCGCGAGCAGCTTCCGGTTTTGAATGAGTATCTGGCAGCCGCCGCCATCGCGGCGGTGCGCCTGGATGACTGCGAGGCGGATGATGTCATCGCGACGCTTGCGGCAAGGGCATCGCAGACCGGTGGCGAGGTCCTGATCGCCACAGCCGACAAGGATCTTTTCCAGCTTGTGAATGAGCAGGTGAGGATTGTCTCCCTTGCCGGAGAGCCGACCGTGATGGATGGCAAGGCGGTGGAGGCGAAAACGGGCGTGGCCCCCGTTCTGATTCCGGATTGGCTCGCCTTGACGGGGGACAGTGCTGACAATATCCGCGGCGTACCTGGGATCGGCCCGAAAACGGCGGCGATGCTGCTGGGCAAGTCGGGAGGACTGGTGGAACTTTACGCCCGGCTCGATGCGGTTGAAAGCCCACGGCTTCGTCAGGTTCTGGCGGACAATCGGGATACGGTGACCCGTAATCTGAAGATGGTGCGGCTGGACTGTGCGGTAGAGGGGGTGCCGGATTGGTCGGGGATGCAGCGGGTATCCGAGCCGGTTCGTCCGCTGCTGGATTTTTATCGCCGCTACGAACTGCATGCTTTTGCAAACGCCCTGGCGGCGCCGGAGCTTTTCTGAGTGGTGGGGTCGGACGCTTGGCGGCGTTACGGCGTCATGCCTTTTGCGGTGGCGCGGATCGAGCCGGGCGACGGACGACGCCCAAGGTCCGGATGAGAAACACTTCCATGATCAGTTCCGGAGGAACCCGGCTTGAAACCATGTTTTCGTGGGCAAGCGTGACCTGCCGGAGCGCATGGTCGAGTCGTTTCCGTGTGAACCCGGCGGCCTGTGTTCCCAGAATGCTGGCGCGAAAAGGATGCATGGATCGCGGGTCTGCTTCCAGTTCCGTGGTGAAGGTTTGTTCCACCTCCGGTGGAAGGGTGGCCCAGGCGTAGCCCGGCTTTCCGTATGTGGTTTTCGGGACAAGCCATTGCCGGTCAATTCCTTCACGGAAAATCAGGAGATCGCGGATTCGTCCTTCAATATTGGAAATAAGACCCACCATGTTCTGGCGCTGAAAGAGTAGCTGCCTCAGGATTCGCAGGGATCCTGGAAGATCACGCCGGCCGAAGGCATCGGCCAGATCCCAGAAGGCGGCCTCGCGGGAGGCGGATACAAAATCGGCCACATCCTTGACGGTGACGTTGTCGCGATCTCCAAGCGCAACGGACAGTTTTTCGAGTTCATTCAGGATCATTCGGGTATCGAGGCCGACTTTCTGCTGAAACGCGTCTCTGGCGGCTGGTGACATCTTCAGCCCTTTACTATCCAGCAACGCATCCAGTCTCGCATTGACGGCGGCATGGTCTTTCTGGCTTTTGTCATCGGGTATGGAAAATTCATGAATACTGCCGGCGGTGCTGCAGGTCTTGTAGAACGAACGCCGTTTATCCATGCTGGAGGCGGAGATAATCAACGTGATACCGGAGGGAATCCCCGCCTTGATTCTAGCGGCCAGGCGGCCGATTTCATCCTGGACGAATTGAGACTGAGAGGTGCGGTTATCTCCAAAAAAGGAGGCGTTTTCGAGGACTACCGTCTTGTCTGTGGCGAAAAGGTCCATGGAATTCAAGGCGGAAAGCGTGCTCTGCAGGGCGCTTGCCGCCCCTTCAACCTTATCGGCGGCACCATCGATTCGTTCGCACTGAATCGCAACACTCCCGCCCGGCGGCAAGGTTTCCTTCAGAAGCGATTTAACCTTGTCCGTGACCAGGTATTCGTCGTTTCCGAAAACAAGATAAAGGCGATGAGAAGGCATGGGGGCAATCCTAGCGGGTTGCGGGGTGCTCGGAAAGCAGAAACTCATTCTGAAGGTGGCGGCAGGACCCCTTCGGAGACGAGCTGGGCGTCCTGTTCCACGGTCAGGGGAATCGGAAGCGGTGGCGCGCCACTGCGGATTACCTGCATATTGTATTCCTGCAAATGCTTCTCAAGCACCTGTCCATGCAGATCCGGTATCGCTTCTGCCCGGCGTTGCTGCTCTTCCAAGCGCAACTGGCTCGCTGCCGAAAGCCTGCGGGGAGGCTTTATTCGTGCGTCCGCTGTCGGTATCGATCCGGCTTTTCCGCCTGAAACCGTACGGGAGACCCCTGCACCGGTCGCAACGGCCTTTGCGAGGGCGGTATTCGCCCTTTGGCCGCCCCCGCCGATTCGCAATGTCCGTTCCTCACCCTCCTTGCGGAGAACCGCCTCTTCCGCTTCATAATTGGCAGAGAGCACCTCGATCCCGTCCTGGTTTTCACCGACATAGAGAAAATACGTTTTCGGCGGTGTTTTCGATGAATCCACGAATCCCACGCGAATGTCCCCCTGGCTGCAGGTGAGCGCCACGATCCGCAGGGTATCCGCGAACGAGGGCCCCGTCGCCACCTGGATACTCGCCCCTGCGGATGCATCCGCCACGGGTGCATCCCCAAAAGGGCGCCGACTGAGAATCACGTCGTAACGGGAGAAGTCGTCCGTCCGTGCCATGGCGGATGCTCCCGCCAGCAGAAGTGTCCCGGTGATGATGGCTGTTAATGATTTCATGGCTGCCCGCCTTGTGATGATTCCTGCGGAGGAAGGATGCCCTCCTTTACCAGTTGCGCATCCATCTCGTCGGTAATGGGAATGGGCAGTGGTGTCTTGCCTTCCCGGATCAGTTTCATCTGGTATTCCCTCAGCTGCTTCTCAACTTCCTCCTCGCTGAGATTGCGTGATTCCTGGGCGCGCATCTGCATTTCCTCCAGCCGCTGGCGGCGCCGGTCCGCATACGCGCTTTGGCGGTTCGTGGACGTCGACGCTTCAGGTGGCGGACGGTCTGGGATTTTCGCCAAGGCCACAGCCGTTTCCGGTTTCGGGGGTTCTGGCTTCTGAGGCACCGCTTCTGTTGCGCCGGACGTGCCAGCTCCCATGGTCATCCAGAACTGCTCGCCGTCCTTGCGCAGCAGCGCTCGTTCCTTGTCATAATCCGCCTCGGCCAGCAATATGCCGTCTTCGCTGTCTCCAACATACAAGTAGTATGGCTTCGGAGGCTTTTCACGAATATTGATAAAGCCAACGCGGACGCCCGCAGGACTCTCCGTGATCGCCACCATGCGCAGGTCCTGGACGAATGCCGGTGGCGTCGCTACGGTCAGCGCCGGAGGTGCCGCATCCTCGGATATGGGCGAGGAAAACGGGCGACGTTCCAGAATCTGCGCATAGCGCGAGAAATCCGCCGCCCGGCAGGGTACAAGCGCCAATCCCATGGTCAACAGGGTTGCCTGAATACGATTCATTAGGCTCCACATCCTTATTCTAACCGCGTTACCCGGCACCCGACGGCGCGCAATTCTCGTCGCGCGGACCGGTCAGCCGGACACTATTATAAACGATTGCCAGTTGACGTCCATGATGTATTTTTAAAAACCGGATTTATGAAAAAAGCGTGGAAATCCATGAGGAAGACTGCTAAAACGTCTCCTATGAACTTGGCCGATCATTCTTTTTTTGCTTTTTTTGATTCTGAAATGGCCTCTGTAATGGCTGGCGGGGCCGTATTGCGGGATCTTGCTGACGGGGAAGTCCTCTTCAAGGAGGGCGATACGCCGGACAATCTATACCTGGTCCTGGAAGGGTCTGTCGCCATCAGCAAGAATGACAGTGCCGGGCAACCTCAGGTGATCGCCTATATCCACGCCAATGATTTCCTAGGCGAATTCGCCGTGCTCGACGGTGGCACGCGCAGTGCCACCGTTTCTGCCGCCGGGCCGGTCAAGCTTGCCGCCATCAGCCGCCGCGTGATCCTTGAGAACCTCAGCGACGCCGGGGCTGGTCTCGACCTGACGATCAAGATCATCGGGCGCATCAGGGCGAGCAACCAGCGCCAGGTCGAGGAGCGGATGCGCCAGGAACGGATGTCCATGGTCGGCAAGATGATCAACGGCATCATTCATGATTTCCGCAACCCGTTCACGGTAATCAACA
>CAZGBW010000110.1:0-1674 GCA_964523995.1 uncultured Victivallales bacterium
GCGCACCGCCGGCCTCCCCGGCCCGGATCATGTTCACATACAGGCCCGAGAAGACACGCGGGTGCTGCCGCAGCGCCTCCGACAGGCTGGAGCCCCGCAGGATCTCATTGCGCAACGAACTGACAATCCCGTCGCTCGTTGATCCCGAACGCCGCCGGGCGAGCGTATTGAGGGCGTTGCCAAGCGTCATTCCCGAGGCCAGCAGATCGCTCAGCTCGGTCGTGAACACGAGCACCTCGCGCATGCCCATGCGCTCGCCGCGCGTGAGTTTGAAACGCGGTTTGGCCACACTCGCGGACGCCTTGGCCCCGGCGGCCGCCACCTCGGCCACGGAAACCGGGATCAAGCCGCGCTGCTCGATCAGCACCAGCGCCATGCGCCGGTCCTGCGCGTCCAGCGTACCCGACTGCCTCTCCCCGCCCTTCGTGCGGGCCGTGTAACTGAATGCTGCCATGATTACGCGTCTTCCTCCGTCGCCCGCAGGACCTCTTCGAGCGTCGTCACCCCACGGGCCGCCTTCGCCCAGCCGTCATCGCGCAGGGTGCGCATCCCCTCGCGAAGGCCCTGCTGCCTGATCTCGGAGGCCGAATGGCGGGCCGTGATCAGCGACTGGATCGCCTCACTGACCGGCAGGATCTCGAAAATACCGCTGCGCCCCCGGAAACCGGTATTCCGGCACCGCTCGCAACGACCCTGCGCGTGGAACGTGGCATCCGCCAGCAACCCGGCGGGAAACCCGATCTCCGCCAGGAACGCAGGGTCCAGCCCCGTCGCCAACTTGCGGCAGTCGGCACACAGGCGACGGACCAGCCGCTGCGCGACAACCCCCTCCACCGCCGATGCCACCAGATACGGTTCCACCCCCATGTCCATCAGGCGCGTGAACGCGCCGGACGCATCGTTCGTGTGCAGCGTGCTGAACACCAGGTGACCGGTCAGCGAGGCCTGGATGGCAATTTCCGCCGTTTCCAGATCGCGGATTTCCCCCACCATGATGATGTCCGGATCCTGGCGCAGGAACGAGCGCAGGACCCGCGCGAAGGTCAGACCGATCTCGGGACGCACCAGCACCTGGTTGACTCCGGGCATCTCGTACTCGATCGGGTTTTCCGCCGTCATGATCCGCACGTCCGTGCGGTTCAGCTCCTGCAGGTAGCCATTGAGCGAGGTGGACTTGCCGGACCCGGTCGGCCCGGTCACCAGGATGATCCCGTTGGGGTGATGGATGAGCTTGCGGATCACGGCGCTGTCCCGGTCGCTCATGCCCGAGTCCTCGATCGTGATGAGCTGCGTCCCGCTTTGCAGCAGACGCAGGCTGACGCTTTCCCCGTAGACCGTGGGCATGGTCGATACACGGATATCAATGTTCTGCCCCTGGATGCGCAGACCGATCCGCCCGTCCATCGGCAGCCGCTTCTCGGCAATGTCGAGATTGGCCATCACCTTGATTCGGGAGAGGATCGCCGCCTGGAAGCGGATCAGCTGCATCGGCACCGGGGTCTCGTGCAGCACGCCGTCCACCCGGTAGCGGATGCGCAGCTTCTCCTCCATGGGCTCCAGATGGATATCGGTGGCCCCCTGCTGGTGCGCCTCCCAGATGATCTGGTTCACGAACTTCACGACGGACGCCTCCTGGTCCATCTCGCTCAGGTCCACCTTGCCGGGCTGCTCGTC
>CAZGBW010000110.1:1774-7967 GCA_964523995.1 uncultured Victivallales bacterium
ACCGCCTTCGGCGGCAGCCGGTCAAGCACATCCCGGGCGATCTCGAGATCCTTCATCCGCAGGAACGGCATCCCCAGCACACCGGCCAGCGACTTGAGAAACGCATCCTCGCGGACCGATCCGTCCGCGGCGACCACCTTCGAAACCGGCATCCCGGAACTGGCGGCCTCCGCCGCCATCACCGCCGCCTGCTCCACGCTGAACAGTCCCGTCCTCGCCAGGATTTCCGCCATGTATGATTCCGATGCCATGCCTATAACCTATCGTTGCCACAGGAAAAGCGCAACCCATATCCGCATGGGACTCATGGCTGGCGGTGCTCATGCAGGTGCCGGGCCGCCCACTGCGCCTGGCGCGCCATTCCCATCAGGATGCGCACATCGTCCTCCGTCTGCGCCCCGCGCCCCATCAGCCGCCGGATCCCCAGCATCATGTGCTCCGCCTTGTCCGGCTTCATGAACCCGATCTCCAGGAGCAGTTCCCTCCAGATCTCGAACATCCGCTCCCGCAGCTCGCTCGTCGCCAGGTCCGACTTTTCCGCCAGCGGCACGTAAACACCCGCCAGCAGGAAAAGCTCGTGGCAGCAGATCAACACCGCCTGCGAGAGGTTCAGCGATGGACAGTCCGTCGCCGTCGGGATCTGGATGATCCGGTTGCAGAGCGCCAGTTCCTCGTTGGACAGCCCCTTGTCCTCCCGGCCGAACACCAGCGCGACCGGCCCCTGCGCGGCGGTCTCCAGGATCACCGGCGCCCACTCGCGCGGCGACCGCGCATGCTGCCGGTAGAGCCCCTCCCGCGCGGAGGTGCCCACGACCAGCGCACAATCCGCCAGCGCCTCCGCCAGCGTACCGCACTCGCGCCGCCCCTCCAGGACATGCAAGGCGTGACACGCCATCTGCCGGGCCTCCCCCGTGTCCAGACCCGATGGATTGACCAGCGTCAGGGCTCCCAGTCCCGTGTTCGCCATCGCCCGGCATACCGAGCCGACATTACCGCCGTATAACGGTTCCACCAGCACCACCCTGATATTCTCCAGTCCCATCCGCCAAGCTCCCCTCTCCTGTATCCCATGACCTTTCGGGCCCCTTTTTTTTTCGCATTGAAACCGTAGCATACAATCACTATAACGTATATCTCAAATAGCGGACCCGTGACCGGGACGCAAACCAAGCGATACACAACAAGCGGAGTTATGATGGACGAGATACTGAGACTTCTAAAGAGTGACGCACGGACCTCTCCGGCGGAGATGGCCGTCCTGCTCAACAGGCCCGAGGCGGATATTCGCGCCACCATCAGCGAATGCGAGGCGAACGGAACCATCCGCGGTTACCAGACCCTGCTCAACCAGGAGCGTATCCATCCGGAACACGTGCGCGCCGCCATTGAAGTGCGCATGACCCCCGAACGCGGTGGCGGTTTTGACCGCATCGCCACCCGGATCGGCAAATTCCCCGAGGTGGAATCCGTATTCCTGATGTCGGGTGGCTTCGAGCTGCTGGTCTTCGTCAAGGGCGATAGCCTGCGAACCGTCGCCACCTTTGTCAACGAACGGCTGGCTACCCTTGCCGGAATCCTTTCCACCGCCACTCACTTCATCATTAAAACCTACAAGGATCAAGGCGTCCTGATGACCGAGGAATGCACCAATGAACGACTCCAAGTCTCCCCGTAATTACGTCGCGAATTACCTCAAGAGCGTCCCGCGCTCCGGAATCCGCGATTTTTTTGAAATTGTCAGCACGCGCAAGGACGTGATCAGCCTCGGAATCGGCGAGCCGGATTTCGTCACCCCTTGGCATATCCGCGAATCCTCGGTCTACGCGCTGGACCACGGCGCCACCGCCTATACCGCCAACCTTGGACTGATCGAGCTGCGCCGGTCGATCGCGAAATACGTCGCGAAACGATTCGGGGCGGAATACAATCCTGTCTCGGAAATCCTGATCACCGTCGGCGTCAGCGAGGCGCTGGATCTCGCCATCCGCGCCCTGGTCAGTCCCGGAGACGAGGTGCTCTATCACGAGCCCTGCTATGTCTCCTATGCACCGGTCGTCACCTTCGCGCACGGCGTTCCGGTAGCGGTGCATACCCGCCGCGAAGACGGCTTCCGGCTCACCAGGAAAGCCCTCGAGGAGAAGGTCACGCCGAAAACCAGGGTGCTCATGCTCAACTTCCCGACCAACCCGACCGGGGCGGTGCTGAACCGACAGGATATCCAGGATATCTCGCAGTTCGCCATCGCGCACGATCTCGTCGTCATCACGGACGAGATCTATTCCGAACTCACGTACGAGGCCGAGCGTGTCAGCATCGCCTCCGTACCCGGCATGAAGGAGCGTACCGTATTCCTTAACGGATTCTCGAAGACATGGGCGATGACCGGGTTCCGGATCGGGTTCTCCTGCGCGCCGCCGGAGCTGACCGAGGCGATGATGAAGATCCACCAGTACACGATGCTTTGCGCACCGATCCTGGCGCAGAAGGCAGCCATCGAGGCGCTCGAGAACGGCGACCGGGATGTACAGGAAATGCGCGAGGCCTACCGCCAGCGACGCAATCTGATGCTCGATGGCTTTGTGCAGGCGGGACTGCCCTGCCTTCGCCCGGACGGGGCATTCTATGCATTCCCCTATGTTGGCGACTACGGGCTTACCGCCAGGGACTTCGCGCTGAAGTTCCTGGAGGCGGAAAACGTCGCCTGTGTGCCGGGCACCGCGTTCGGGTCCTGCGGCGAAGGATTCATCCGCTGCGCCTATGCCACCGGTATCGAGAATATCCGCGAAGCCATGGTCCGCCTGAAGCGCTTTGTCGGGTCGCTGCGGTAGGAACAGACCGGACGCTCCGGGCACTTTTCATTCAGGACGTCCATTTTGGATTGCATTCTGCACCGCCAGACTGCACAATAGACGGCGTCCATGCAAAAGGAATCCGAATGAAAGCCATCGCGCCGGGAAAACTGATCATAAGCGGCGAGCACGCGGTCGTTTACGGGCGCCCCGCCGTCGCGATGGCTATTGACCTCAGCGCCCAGACTACCATCACCCCCGCCGCCGGGTCCGACATTGCCTTCTCGCTTCATAATTTCGCCCACCGCGAATCGTTCAAGATGCGCGCGTTGCGCGAGATCAACAAGCGACTCCAGCATAATTACCACCTTTTCCTGAACGGGGAACTGGGTATTCGGCAAGTCCTCGGTAAACCCATCGAGCTGGTCCTGTTCACCTTTATCACCCTGCTTGACGGCCTGCACCTGAAGCTGGAGCACGGACAGGGACTGGACATCGGCATGTCCTCCACCATCCCGGTTGGCTGCGGACTCGGCTCCTCGGCCGCGTCCGTCCTCAGCGAACTTCGCGCCGTCGGCCATTTCCTGCGCGTGGAGTTCCGTCCGGACTGGCATTACAAGTACAGCATGCTCGCCGAGAACATGCAGCACGGCCACGCATCCGGCGTCGACTCCTACGTGTCGCTTCATGGCGGCTGTGTCCGCTTCCAGAACGGCGAAGGTTCCAGCGTCGCCATGCCATCCATACCCGTGTTCATCGTCAATACCGGCACCCCGGAAACCACCACCGGCGAATGCGTGTCCGAGGTCCGCCGCCATTTCGGGACCGATTCGATCTGGAATGATTTCGAGGACGTTACCAACGAGATTTCCAGGATCGTCGGCAGCCGGGATATGAATTCCATCCAGAGCGCCATTCGCGAGAACCACCGGCTGCTTTGCCGAATCGGCGTCGTGCCCGAGCGTGTCCGGCTGTTCATCGGCGAGGTCGAGAGCGCTGGCGGTGCCGCGAAGATCTGCGGCGCGGGAGCCGTGCAGGGACCGGGTGCCGGGATCGTCATGGTCATCGCGGACAAGCCGCCCGTCGAGCTCTGCCGGCGCTATCAATACACACTGACCGCTGTCCGGGGAGATCCTCTCGGCGTGCGTATCGTCGGAACCTGAATCCGGAAACGGGAGACCACGGGATATGCCCAGTAGCGAGACAACCTTTCGCCCCATCGGGGAATCCGACCGGAGAATGCATGGAACCCCTGCCGTACTGGCCAGTGGATTCCAGGCAGACGAGCAGAAGCGGCTGCGCTGGACGATGGATACTGCCGGGCTTCTCACGGTGCCCGCCATCTACATCACGGCGGCCTCGCTACCGGCAACGCTCGCCGCCCTGGCCTCGCTACCCGCCGAGTCCAACGCAGGCGAAACGGCAGAACTGCCTCGGGCCCTGGTCTTGTCCGGTCTCACCGAGCGGCAGCTTCACGCCATCATGGACAGCTACCGGGAGAGCGGGCTTCCCCGTCCGATCTGGGCTTCCGTGACCCCCACATCGGAGTCCTGGACCCTGAAATACCTGCTGGTAGAACTGCTCAGGGAACGGGAAGCCATGCGGCAGGCCACCGCCACCCAGGCTCTCAAGAAGGAGAGCCCCGCGCCGGGCGACTCCCCGGATAACACCTGAAAGAAATATCCATGCCGATTTCCCTGGAAGCGTTCCACCACCAGAAGCTCGTCTTCAGCAGTACCGGCTCCTGGCTCCATCCGCTCTTCGAGCTGGAACGTGCCATCGAGACCATGGAGCTGAATCCGGCAGAGCTTGAGGTGCATGACAAGATTGTCGGTGCCGCATCCGCGTTCCTGATCGTTTCCCTTGGCATCCGTAAGCTGCATGCCCATATCCTGAGCAAGGGTGGCGAGGCGGTTCTCAATCGCTTTACGGTATCCTTTACCAGCGATACGCGGGTGGACCGCATCGGCTGTGCAACGGAAAATATCCTGGACCCCGCCATGGAGGTAGCCAGTGCCGTCGCCATCCTGCGAAAGAGGGCGGCCGCCACGAAAAAGAAATCCGATTGAATTTCTCGCCCGGATGCGCCATCATGCCCGGGTGGTTCCCGTTCTCACAAGGAGTTTCACTTATGCTTAAGCGCCTGTTGCTACCGGTTTTGACGATCATTCTGGTCGCCTCCAGCCTGCATGCCGCCACCCGCAGCGAGCAGACCTTTGCCATGAAAGGGGTTCGCTCGCACGAGGATTACGGCCCGTTCCCCTTCCGCAGCGGGACACTGCTGAAACTCGAATCCGGTATCTTCCGCCTCACTATCCTTGCCGACAACAAGGCCTTCTCGCTCACCGATACCGAGAGCGGCCTCGCCTACGGCGTGTATGAGCTGGTCCTCGGACGCATGATTGATATCGGGGACGTGCTCTTTACCATCACCAACGTCACCACCCCACCCGCGGTGCCGGGGCCTACTCTGCGTCCATCCGTCTTCGACAATACGGAATTCGCAATTGAGATCAGCCTCATTGATGAGGTCGCCTACGACTGGGACATCCCCGACACGGACAGCGGCACGGATGATGTCGAACGCCGCAACGTGACGCTGAAAGCGCGCAAGGGACTTTTCGCCGTGCAGTTCGGCCTGATCACCGAATCCGACTGGGCGAACACGATTCCCGGCGATAACAGCACCTTCATTGACGCCGAACTCGCCAATGGAAGCGGCTGGTTTGCCGCTGCCGGCCTGAGCATCCCCGTTTTCCAGGAAGGCCGATGGTCCGCTCTTGTCCACGGCGAGACATTCTACCGGCGCGAGGAACTTGCCCTTCAATACGGAACCTGGGAAGTCGCGTCCATCACCAGCGTGGTGGACACCAATGCCATCACGAATGCGGTGTCCACCACCACGAACCTGCGCTTCAACAATTACAGCAAGACCGCCACGCTGACGGAAACGCTGGTTTCCATCGGCGCACGGCTTGATTACCACGCGCCAGCATGGTTCCTGTATGCGGGCATCAAGGCGCTTCCATGGTCAGACACGTCGCTGGATGCCGTGATCACCTCCGATGACAGGAAATTCACGATGCAGTTTGAGCGCCGGGATCCGGTCATGGCGTACGGGGGGTTCGGCCTTGATATTCGCGGTTTACGATCCTATGTCGAGGTGATGGGCGGCGGTGAGAAAGCCGTGCAGCTTGGTATTTCCAGGGCGTTCTGATGGCCTTGCCATCGCATGCCGGGCGATTGTCGGCTTATGCGAAGGTTCTTGTGCGCCTCTGCCGCCTACCGGCCTTGCGCCGGTGGAGGTAAACGCTGAAACAACGGGGTTGCTCCACAAGAACCAGCTTTTTTCACCACCGGCGCAAGGCCGGTGGGATCGTCAACATCATGCACCTAATCGCAGA
>CAZGBW010000111.1:0-7966 GCA_964523995.1 uncultured Victivallales bacterium
ATACACGCATGATCAACCCGCTGGTTGCCGCCGCCCTGCTCCCGCTTGCCGCCGGCGCCAGCGATACGGAAAGCTGGATTGCCGAGCGGATCGAGGTCCTGGCCCGCGAGAATGTGAAACTGGAGCGCTTCACGCTGCCCAACGGCATGATCTGCCTGCTCAAGGCCGATCACAGCGCCCCGGTGGTCTCTGTCCAGTTCTGGGTCGGAAGCGGCTCCATGCACGAGGAGCAGTATCTGGGCGCCGGTATCGCGCATGCCGTCGAGCACATGCTCTTCAAGGGCACACCGACCCGGGGTCCCGGCACGGTTTCGCGTGAAATCAGCGATGCCGGTGGCCACGTGAACGCCTATACCACGTTCGAGCGCACGGTTTATTACGCCGATCTCCCCTCCAGCCGCTGGCAGACCGGCTTCGACGTGCTGGCCGACGCCGTGATGAACGCCGGGTTCCCCGAGGCGGAATGGAAACTGGAACGGGACGTGATCCTGCGCGAGGTGGCCATGGACGAGGACAGTCCCGAGCGGGTGCTGGGAAAGCAGCTCTGGCAGACCGCCCTGCGCGCCGACACCCGGCGGCACCCGGTGATCGGTTACGCCGATGCCTTCAAGACCCTCGAACGGGAGGATCTGGTCTCCTGGCATCGGCGCCACTACACGCCGGCCAACACCATGCTGGTCGTCGTCGGCGACATTGACACCGCCGCCGTCCGCCGCCATGCCACCGAACAGCTCGCGGCCTTCAAGCGCGTGCCGCGCGCCCCCGTGATGCTGCCTGTCGAGCCCCCGCAAACCTCGCCGCGCTTTGAACGGCTGACCGGCGACTACCAGATCGGGCGGCTGGCCGCCGCCTGGCCCACCGTCGCGGTTCACCATCCCGATGCCGCCGCGCTCGACATCCTGGCCAATATCGCCGGGCAGGGGCAGGCCTCCCGGCTGCACCGCTCCCTCGTCGAGGACCGCCGGCTGCTTCACAGCATCTCGGTCTGGTCCTACACCCCCGAGCGGCCAGGCTTCCTCGGCTTGAGTGCCGCCTTCGCGCCCGAAAACGAGGAGGCCGCCACGGCCGCCATCCGCCAGGAGGTCGAGTACCTGAAAACCGTGCCGTTCACGGAACCGGAAGTGCGCAAGGCCGTCCGGTCCGCGCTGGCCGCGCAGCTTGGCGAGCTGGAAACCATGAGCGGACAGGCCGCCCAGTTCGGTTCCGATATGCTGGCCACCGGCGACCCGCGCTTCAGCGAGACCTACCTGCGGCAGCTCGGCTCGGTCACGGCTGCCGACCTGATGCGCGTCGCCCGGCAATACCTGGACTCCCGGAGCCTTTCCCTCATCCTGCTCGTTCCGGAGCGCGACGACGCCACCACCGGCGAGGTGACGCCTGCCACCGCGGCGGCAGCGCCCGGCGTGCAGCGCCTGCCGCTCGACAGCGGGGCCGCCCTCATTGTCCGCGAGAACAGCCGCCTCCCGTTTGTCTACGTGGCGGTCGCCCTGCAGGGCGGCGTCCGTGCCGAGCCGGAATCCAAACGCGGCATGACCACGCTCATGGCCGATCTGCTCACCCGCGGCACCGCCTCGCGCAGCCGCGAGGAGATCGCCGTGGCGATCGAATCCCTGGGGGCCTCGCTGAACCCGTTCTCGGGGTTCAATGCGTTCGGACTGACGGCCCGGTGCCTCAGCGGTGACGCCGACACCGTCGTGCGGCTGCTGGCCGACTGCCTGCTCAACCCGCTCTTCGAGGAAAGCGAGATCGCCCGCCAGCGCGATCTGCAGATCGCCGCCATCCGCCGGCAATCCGAGCAGCCGATGGCTATTGCCCAACGGCAGCTGCGCGCGATGCTCTTTCCCGCGCACCCCTACCGCGACACCCCGGAAGGCACGGTCGAGACCGTCACCGCCCTGACCCGCGACGACATGGTAGCGCATCATCGCGCCCTGACCGTTGCCGGCAATCTGGCGGTCTCGATCTTCGGGGACATCACGGCCGCCGAGGCGGTCCGGCTGGCGGACGCCGCGTTTGCCGCGGTTCCCGCCGGAAAGGCCCCCGCCTTCGGGCAGGAGACCGCCCCGGCGGAACTACCCTCCCGGGCCATGCAGGAAATGCCGCGCGAACAGGCGATCGTGATGACGGGGTTCCCCGGCGTGTCGGTCTTCGACCCGCAATTTGACGCGCTGAACGTGCTGCAGGCGGCCATGAGCGGGCTGTCGTCCGATCTGGCGCTGGAAGTGCGCGACCGCCGCGGCCTCGCCTATTTCACGGGCGCCATGCAGCAGGCCGGGGTGGACCCCGGCATGTTCGTGCTCTATGCAGGCACCCGCCGCGACGCCGTGGCAGAGGTCGAGGGGCTCCTGGACGCCGAACTTCTCAGGGTCGCGGAGCACGGACTTCGCGAGGACGAACTGGCACGGTCCAAGGCGCAGCTGACGGCAGGGCACGACATGAGTCTCCAGAACCCGCTCGCGACCGCGCAGGAATGCGCGCTGAACGAGTGTTTCGGGCTCGGCGCCGGGTATCTCTTTTCACGCCCGGACCGCATTGCCGCCGTTTCCACCGACGAGATTCGCGCCGTCGCCCACCGCATTCTCGACCCCCGCCGGAAGGCCGTATCGCTCATCCTTCCCGCCATCAAACCGGACAGCGGAAACTGAATTATATTTTTTATTGTTGACGAGTTCGCCGCAGTGTGATGAAAGGAGCGTGAAATTGAACCACACGGGGCCAGGGAACACCTGTTGTGGATGGGCGCCACGCAGCAAAAAGGAAAAGTATGACACCGAGTGACAGGCGGTACACGGAAACACACGAGTGGGTGAAGATCGAAAAGGGACTCGCCGTGGTCGGAATCTCCGACTATGCGCAGGAAGCACTCGGCGACATCACGTTTGTCGAACTGCCGGATACGGACCAGAGCGTTGACCAGGACGACGAGTGCGGAGTGATCGAATCGGTCAAGGCGGCCAGCGATATCTACGCGCCGATCGCCGGAACCATTGTCGAGGTGAACGACGCGCTTGACGGCAACCCCGAGATCGTCAACGAGGATCCCTACGGGGAGGGATGGATCTTCAAGCTGGCCAACTACGACGAGGACCAGCTGGAGGAACTGCTCGACGCCGCCGACTACGAGGCGCTCCACGAGGAAGAGGATGAGGATGAGTAGCCAGCGCAGCGCGGGAATCAAACGGTGAGCTATATCGCCAATACTCCAGGGCAGCAGCGCGAGATGCTGGACGTTTGCGGCGCGGATTCGATCGATTCCCTTTTCGCGGCCATCCCCCCGTCCCTCCGTCCGGCCTCGTTCAACCTGCCGGAATCCCGGTCCGAACTCGAGACCCGGAACTACTTCCGGCGCGCCGCCGCCCGAAATGCCGGGCAATTGACCCTTTTCCTGGGCGGTGGTGTCTATGACCACTTCATTCCCGCCGCCCTGGACGCGATCGCAGGCCGCAGCGAGTTCTACACGGCCTACACCCCCTATCAGCCGGAACTCTCGCAGGGCACCCTGCAGGCGATCTACGAGTACCAGAGCGCCATCTGCAGGCTGACCGGCATGGAAGTCTCCAACGCCTCCCTCTATGACGGGGGCTCGGCGCTCTGCGAGGCATGCCAGATGGCGGTTCACGCCACCGGACGCAACCGCATCGTCATGGACAGCGGCATCAACCCGGTCTACCGGACCATGATCCGGACCTACACCGCCAACCTGTCCATCGGCCTCGAGGAGGTCCCGGTCTCCCATGGGCAGAGCAACCGCCCGCACCTGCTCGATACCATCAACGACAATACCGCCGCCGTGATCCTGCAGAATCCCAACTTCTTCGGGGTGATTGACGACCATGGCGATATCGTCAGTGCCTGTCATGCCAGGGGTATCCTGGTCATCCAGTCCGTCTACCCCATCGCCATGAGCGTGCTCAAGACGCCCGGCGAATGCGGCGTGGATATCGTGACCGGCGAAGGGCAGTCGCTGGGGATCCCGCTCAGCTTCGGCGGCCCCTATCTGGGGTTCATGGCCACCACCCGCGCGCTGGTCCGCAAGATGCCAGGGCGGCTGGTCGGGCGGACTCTCGATCGCGATGGCAGGGACTCCTTCGTCCTGACCCTCCAGGCCCGCGAGCAGCATATCCGCCGGGACAAGGCCACCTCCAACATCTGCACCAACCAGGCCCTTTGCGCCCTGAGGGCGCATCTCTACATGTCGCTCCTCGGCCCGGCCGGCCTCCGGGAGGTCGCCGACCTGTGCATTTCCAAGACCCGCTACGCCATGAGCCGCCTGAAGCAGATTCCCGGCGTCGAGGTCATGGAAAGCAGTCCCGTCTTCAACGAATTCACCGTGCGCCTGCCCGTGGATGCCGCCGAGCTGGTGAACAAGCTGATCGAACGGGGTATCGCCGCCGGGCTTCCGCTCGGGCGCTTCTACCACGGCATGGAGCGCTACCTGCTCGTGGCCGTCACGGAAAAGCGGACCCGGTACGATATCGGCATGCTGGCCGAGACGATGCAATCCGTACTACAGCAGGAGTGCTTCTGATGAATCTGATTTTCGAGAAGTCGGTTCCCGGTCGGCGCGGCGTCACGCTGCCGCGGTGCGATGTCCCCTGCGAGCCCGATATCCCCGCCAGCCTGCGCCGGCAGACCCCGCTCGCCCTGGCCGAGCTCTCCGAGCTGGATGTGGTGCGCCATTTCACGGAACTCTCGCGGCGCAATTTCGGAGTGGACTCCGGATTCTACCCCCTTGGATCCTGCACCATGAAGTACAACCCGAAAGTCACGGAGGCCATCGCCTCTCTCGACGGGTTCATGAACCTGCATCCGTTCCTACCGCAGCTCCGTCACGGCGGCCTGCTCGTGCAGGGGGCGCTGCAGGTGATGTACGAGTTCGAGCAGATCCTCTGCGAGATCGCCGGCATGGACGCCTTCACGCTGCACCCGATGGCGGGGGCCCACGGGGAAATGACCGGGATGATGATGATCGCCGCCTATCACCGTGACAAGGGCAGCCGCAAGAAGGAGGTCCTGATTCCGGACGAGGCCCACGGCACCAATCCCGCCAGCGCCGCCATCGCCGGCTATTCCGTCCGTTCCATCCCGACCAACCTGAAAACCGGAATGATCGACCTCGATGCGCTCGAGGCCGCCGTCAATGACGAGACCGCGGCCATCATGCTGACCAATCCCAATACGCTGGGCATCTTCAACAGCCAGATCGGGAAAGTCGCCGAGATCGCGCACCGGCATGACGCGCTGGTCTACTATGACGGGGCCAACCTGAACGCGATTCTCGGGCGCTTCCGTCCCGGCGATGCGGGCATTGACGTGATGCACATCAATCTGCACAAGACCTTCGCCACCCCGCACGGCGGTGGCGGCCCGGGGGCCGGGCCGGTCGGCGTCCGCAAGCATCTCGAGCCCTATCTGCCGGTCTCGCGGGTGCAGAAACGCAAGGATAACTCCTTCACGCTCGAATACGATTTTCCAAAGTCCATCGGCTACATCGCCCCGTTCTATGGAAACTTCCTGATCGTGCTGCGGGCCTATGCCTACTGCATGCTGCTGGGGGCCGATGGCCTGCGGGAGGTCAGCGACAACGCCGTGCTGAATGCCAACTATGTCATGAACCGGCTGAAGGACGTCTATGACCTGCCCTTCGACCAGGTCTGCATGCATGAATGCGTCTTCTCCGCCCGGCGGCAGGCCGCCAACGGCGTGCATGCCATGGATATCGCCAAGGCGCTGATGGACCGCGGATTCCACCCGCCCACGGTCTACTTCCCCCTGATTGTCAAGGAATCCATGATGATCGAGCCCACGGAATGCGAAAGCAAGGAGACCCTCGACCGTTTCATCGCCGCCATGCGCGAAATCGCGGCACTGGCGGAGTCCAACCCTGAATCGGTAACCGCCGCCCCGATCACGACCCCCATCGCCCGGCCCGATGAACAGCTCGCCGCCCGACAAATGGATTTCGCCAACCGCTAACCAAGGCGCTTCCCATGACGGCAGATTTCCTGGATCTTTTCATGAACCCCTGCTTCTGGGCCTCCTTCTGGTCCTGGACCATCGCCCAATCCGTCAAGATGCTCTGCGGCCTCTACCGCACCCGGCGGCTCGACTTCAGCTATCTCGTCAGCACCGGGGGTATGCCCAGCGCCCATTCCGCCTTCGCCACCGGCATGGCGACATCCGTCGGTCTCGTGGCCGGGTTTGACTCTCCCGTCCTCATCGTGGCCATGTCCTTCGCGATGATCACCATGTTCGACGCCTCCACCGTGCGGCACGCGGCCGGTCAGCAGGCCCGCATCCTGAACGATATCATCGAGGAACTCTTCAAGGAGCATCATCTCTCGGAAGTGAAACTGAAGGAACTGCTGGGCCATACCCGCCTCGAGGTCCTGCTCGGAGCCATCATCGGGGCGCTGACCGCCCTGATGGTCGTCACCATCTCCGCCAACAACATCCTGGACCGCCTGCCGACTCCATGAGGACTTCCGCAAAAACCTTGCGCCATTATGCCCGTGTCAGCGGCAGCCCCGGAACCCGTGTCCGCATCCTGGGCCTGTTCCGGAGCCTCTGGCCACTGGGCCTGGTGATGATCGCCCTCGGCTACCTGATCCGGGCCGCGGTGCCGCAGCCCGCCCTCTCGCTGACCGCCACCGGCCTGCTGTTCCTGGCGCTGGCCGTCGCCGTGGCCGGTGCCGCCAATTTCAGCCGCGACCGCCTCCAGAAATACATCAAGGGAGCCCGCGGCGAGGAATCCGTCGCCCGTGCGCTTGCCCTGCTGCCGGCGCATTGGCACGTCTTCCATGGCATTGCCTGCCGCAGCGAGATCCGCGAGGGAGGCGGTGCGGATCTCGACCATGTCGCGATCGGTCCGAACGCCATCTTTGTCATCGAAACCAAGAACTGGAGCGGAAGCATCACCGCCGAGAACAATACCCTGCTCTGCGACGGGACCGCCCCGGATCGCGACCCCGTCGAGCAGGTCAAGACCGCCGCGGCCGCCCTGCGGCGGCAGCTGCAGGGCGAAGAGCCTCTGCCGGTCGTCCCGGTCCTCTGTTTCTCGGGCGGCAGCATCCGGAATGGAATTACCGGGCTCGCCGGCGTTATCATTTGCACCGAGGACCAACTTTGCGCTATCCTGCAGCGTCATCAGGATACGCACCTTCCGGGAGAGGTCCGTGATGCCGTCATCCGGTTGCTGGCGGCAGCCACCGACCCTTGAGGAGTCCGAGCCATGCACGACATTGAACGCACCGTGGTTATTCCTCTGCCGGCGCTGTTCGGCGTGGACCTGAGCATTACCAACGAGGTCATCCTGCTCTGGATCGCCGCCCTCGTCTGTCTCGTCACCATGACCGCGGCCTGCCGGCGGCGGACCCTCGTTGCCACCGGTCCCCTCCGGAATGTCGCCGAGGCGCTGATCGAGTTCATCGACCGCAGCGCCGGACAGGAGATCCTCGGGAAACAGGCCGCCCACTGGTCCACCTTCCTGCTCACGCTCTTCTTCTTCATCCTGAGCGCCAACCTGATGTCCCTGCTGCCGCTGCCCTCCCACGTCAAGGCCGTGACCTCGAACATCAGCGTGACCGCCGCACTGGCCCTGATCGTGTTCCTGACCACGGTGGCCGTCAGCATCCGGCATCACGGCGTGATCGGCTTCCTGTCGCGTTTCGCCCCATCCGGACTGCCGCTGCCGGTGCGCATCTTCGCGTTTCCCATCGAAGTCATCAGCTGGCTCGCCCGCCCGCTCTCCCTGGCCGTCCGTCTCTTTGCCAACATGCTCGCCGGTCATGCCCTGATCCTGATCTTCCTCGGCATGGCCGGATCCGCCGCCTGGTTCCTGAAACCCCTCCCCTACGCCGGCGCCGTGATCATGAGCGGTTTCGAGCTGATCGTCGGCGTCCTCCAGGCCTTCATCTTCACCCTGCTCGCCGGCATGTACATCAAGGACGCGCTGGATACCCATTGA
>CAZGBW010000112.1:0-7965 GCA_964523995.1 uncultured Victivallales bacterium
TCATCAAGCGTGCCAAGAGCAAGGTGCAGTACATGGTCGGCACGATGATCGAGATCCCGCGTGCGGCGCTGCTGGCGAACGAGCTCGCTGAAGTCGCCGAGTTCTTCAGTTTCGGCACGAACGACCTGACGCAGATGACGTTAGGGCTTTCGCGCGATGACGCCGGCCGGTTCCTGCCTGTCTATGTCATGACGGAGAAGGAAGGCGGCAAAGGCATCTTCAAGGCCGACCCCTTCCAGAGCCTCGACCAGAGCGGTGTGGGGGAATTGGTTAAAATGGGTATCGAGCGTGGTCGCTCGACCCGCCCGAACCTCAAGATCGGCATCTGCGGCGAGCATGGCGGCGAGGCGGAGAGCGTCAAGTTCTGCGTACGCGCCGGCATGGACTATGTCTCATGCAGCCCGTACCGGGTGCCGATTGCGCGTCTGGCGGCGGCACATGCCGCATTGGCCAGCAAGTAACGGCGCTTGTTTCCTGGTCAGGCGGACACCGCGCGGTAGCGCGCGGTGTCCGTTGTTTTTTGCCGTGTGCGCTCTTGACATGGCATCCTCAATAAATGATGCTTCAAGGCGGTTTGGCTGAATTTGCAAGGTGGTGGATAATGCGTATTCGATCTCAGATTATTCCGTTTCTGGTGGCCAGCATGCTGATCGGGGCCGTGCTCTACGGACTGGTCAGACTGCTGCCGGGAGTGCCGGCGGCGGCAGCCTGCTGGATCGCGGGGACGGTGCTGGCGGTGCTGGTCGCCTACCTGCTCTGGTTCTTCCGCGATCCGGTGCGCATCGCGCCGGACGAGGCGGATGCCGTCCTGGCGGCGGCAGACGGGGTCGTGGCGAAAATCGCCACCTTCTCCCCCGATCAATTCAGCTCGATCTCGATGCTCGCTGGATTGAAACCGGGCGACACGGCGGACTTCAGGAAGGGCGACGTCCTGCGCATCAGCATCTTCCTGAGCCTGTTCGATGTGCATGTCAACAGGACCCCGATCAGCGGGAAATCCCGTTTCCTCGGCTATTTCCCGGGGAAACACCTGTTCACGTTCGAGGAGAAATCATCGGATGTCAACCAGCACAATTCCATCCTGATCGAAGGCAGGCGGACCCGCTGCCTGGTCAATCAGATCGTCGGCCCCATCTGCAGGCGGGTCGTCTACTGGCTACCGCAGGATCGGGCGGTGGATGTCCGCGCCGGAGATGACTTCGGCATGATGAAGTTCGGGTCCCGGCTGGATATGTATTTCCCGGCCGCCGATATCAAGGTTCTGGTGAAGGAGGGGGATCGTGTCTCGGCAGGGATCTCCATTATCGGGAGGATTCGCTGATATGCTCAACTCAACGCAAAAAGAACGGATGCGGAAGTTCCTGAACTGGCGCCAGATCATACCAACGGTGATCACGCTTGCCGCCATGCTGGCCGGATTCCTGAGTATCGTCTATGTCGTCCAGGCGTTCCACCCGGGCAATGACCTGGCGAGAATGAACGAGTACTTCCGGGATGCGGCGCGATTGATCATGCTGGCGATGATCCTCGACGGGATCGACGGGAACGTGGCGCGCTGGATCAAGGGCACCAGCGAGTTCGGGGGGGAACTCGATACGTATGTGGATATGACCGCTTTCGGCATCGCCCCGGCGATCCTGATTTTCGCGGTGACCCTGCGTCCCGAGACACCGCCGCTGATCCGGGTGCTGCTGCCGTCGGCCGTGGCGCTCTCGGGCGTCGTGCGGCTGGCGCGCTTCAAGGTCGCCGATCCCCTGCGCGGACAAGGCGGCTACGGCGGCTTGCCGATCACCGCGAATGCGGGATGGGTGGCGCTCTTTGTGTTTATCAGCCAGGTCAAACCCTCGGACAAATTGGCGGAGGACATCTTCTCGCTTCAGAGCGGCTGGTTCGCCACGGTGTTCCTGGTCGGCATCCTGATCTTCATCAGCCTGCAGGTCTCCAATGTGCGCTATCCGAAACCGACCAAGAAAGCCGCGTTGTTCATTCCCTGTGTGATTCTTGTCTTCCTGTTTGTGCTGCTGCCCCCGAAGTATTCCATCTGGGTGGCCGTGACGATGCTGATGCTGGGGCTTGCATATGCCGTCGTCGGTCCGATGTATGCGAAGGGGGTGGCGATCCATCAGGCCCGCAAGGAAAAGAACGGCGTGCCGGCTGAAGAGGACGAGGCCGAGCCGAGACGGCGCCGTCGGCGCCCGCGCCGGAGAGGGAGACGCCCCAGTGCTGAATGAGATCCTGAACGATGTCAGCGACTATATCGAATGGGAACTTGAAGAGGGAACGCTGACGGCGGACGTATCACCCGACGTGCTCGCGGAATTGGCGAGCGTCTCCCCGGGAGGCACCGGTTCCACCCCGCCCGCGTCGCAGCCCCCGCGAGGGACGGGTTCCACCCCGTCCGCAGAGGCCAAGGTGGTCCCCTCCCCCTCCGCCCCCAAGCCCGCCACAGTCGCCGCGGTCGCGGAGACACCGCTATCGGCGATGGCCTCCGAGATCGCCGCCTGCATACGCTGCGGGCTGCATCAGGGTCGCACGAATACGGTCCCGGGGCAGGGTAACCCTCACCCCGAAATCCTGTTTGTCGGCGAGGCCCCCGGACGGGACGAGGATGAGCAGGGGCTGGCCTTTGTCGGACGGGCCGGACAATTGCTGACCAAGATGATCGAGGCGATGGGGTTTTCCCGCGACGATGTGTTCATTGCCAACATCAACAAATGCCGCCCGCCGGAGAACCGTAAACCGACCCGGGAGGAAATGGATACCTGCCTGCCTTTCCTGAAGCGCCAGATTGCCATCTTGAAACCGAAGGTGATCATTGCCATGGGCTCGACCGCCGTGGAAGGCCTGGTGCCCATGCCCGAAGGCGAGACGATCAGCAAAGTGCGCGGCCATTGGCTCGAATTCGAAGGCATCCCGCTGATGCCCACCTACCACCCGGCGTACCTGCTGCGCAATCCAGCCATGAAACGGCCGGTCTGGGAAGACCTCAAGGCGGTGCTGCAGCGCCTTGGCCATCCCATCCCCGCCATCAAGCCGGAGTCGCGCTAGATCAGATCCGCGGCAGGCTCGCCGCCGCCACCGCCTGTCCAACCCGCCTGCTCTTCTCGTCAGGCAGGCTGATCTGTACACGGCCGGCTGTTTCCGGGAACAATTCCCGTAACACCCGTCCAGCCTCGCTGACGATGATCTGCCCACCGTCTCCCGAGAGAACCCGCCCGAGCATCAACACCTGCCGGATATCATAGAAATCCGCATAGTGCGGCACGGTATATCCCAGATAGATGCCGATCGTCCGGTAGATCGCCGCCGCCGCCTCATCGCCCTTCTCCATCCGCGCCTGCACCGCCTTCAGACGCTCCGGAAGCGGCATGTCCGCCGCGAAGACCATCCCTGCCGCCGGGGCCAGGCGATTGACCGCCTGCTGCGAGAAATACATCGCGCCAACCCCCTGGTCTCCAGACCATTCATCCGCAGGTGCCGCCGGACTGACGTCCACCGGGGCAAACGCCAGCTCGTCGATCCAGCCGGGAATCCCGCCATCCGGCGCAATATATCCCGTGGCTTCACTTGACCCCATGGCCATTCCGAGAATGCCGTTCGCCCTCAGCGACATCGCCCCCGCCAGCGCACTCACAATCCCGTCATTGGCCACTTCCAGCGGAATCCCCCACTCCCGCTGCAACCGCAGGAATAGCGAGCGGGCCTCCTCGTAGCGGGAGGCGGGCACCGACCGGAACAACGATGCCACCATCAGCCGGTTGCTCACCACCACGCCAGCCGTGCTGCCACCGATCGCATCCACACGCGGCAGATACCCGGCCGCCAGCTTCAGCCCGTCTGCCAGATGGCGGTAATGATAGTCCGGGTCCGCCTGGTCCTTCGGATTCCACGGCAGTTCCGTGCTGAACAGAACCTCCCCGTCTCGCACCGCCGCCAACTTGAAATCACTCGCCCCGAGATCAAATCCGATCCGGCAGCCATCCAGATGCCCGCCGGGCGATGACGAGGCTTCCTTGGCGGGCGGTACCTGATCGGCCTTCATGACCCGCACCTCGAACGGATGCTCATAGACTTTTTCCATCAACGCCGTATCAAACGCCCGCGCTCCAGTTCCCGTATAGATCTGGCGGATGGCATTGCCCGCATCGGCCGGACCGCCGAAGTGAATCCGGAACCCGCCACGCGACCAGAGCAGGAATTTCACGGTCCGCTCAAGGTACCGGCAAGTCAGAGACGCGTCCAGATGCGGACTGACCATCGTCTCGTAACGGGAAATCCGACCATCATCACGCTCGACACCGATCACGACCCGCTCGACGTCGCCAGCCGCCTGCGAGGCATCCCGGTACGCCTGGTTGAAAAGAGCTACTGGCCGGAACGCCGGATCCAGCGGCGGTGTTATTGCTGGCGCGGCCAGCATCAAATCGTCATGTGTACCCATTCCATCCCCCCCCCACGGTTTTTGTTCAGTTTGATTACGGGACTATACAACGGAAGACGCTACCACGCCATTCCGAAAATCAGGCCGCCGTGCAGGCCGCCCGCGTCGACATCGGCAAATACATCCTTCACCTCCGCCGACGAATACCGCAGGTCCATGCCGATATTGAACGATTCAGCCAGCGTCCAGCGTAATCCGGCATTGAGCCAGAAGCCGACCCCGCTGCCGTTACCGTCAAAATACGGAACGCCTCCGCTGTCGGCGCTGCCTTCGGCCTGGATCAACGCCAGGCCGCCACCGAGGTACGGACAACTCCGGTAAAGCCAGTCCCATCGCTTGCGTACCCCGATATTCAGCTCCATCGTTGTCGCCTCGACGTCAAAAACCTCAAAGGAGCCATCCCCGGTGGAATACAGCAAGTCAACGGCGATCGCCGCCGGCCAGTACATCTTGTGGAAATCCGTGAGCAACCCGATCTCGTAATGCTCGTTCGCCGGAGACCAGTCGTCCTTGCCAAGAGCCTTGACGCCAAGGAACATATCCGCCGTCCCCGCCCATGCGAAACCATCATGCGCCTGCGCGCTCCTGCCACCCACGACCAAGAACACCACCAGGAATGCCGCCAACCCCATTGCCATCCGTCTTGCTGTCATTATAAACCTCTCTTACACCGGTCATTTACCCATCCGTCATCTGCAAGCGCTCAAAATGTGATACCCATTCCGCGGCGGCGCAAGCATTATTTTCATCGCCGGCTCCCCCTTAGTACGCCTCGAGAACCGATAGGTTCGGGGCGATATCGCGGTCGTGCATTCCCGCGCCACGCCCGCCAAGCCCCAGTCCGGCAACGGCGGCGATCATGGCCGCGTTGTCTCCTCCATACGCAGGCGCGGTCAGCAGCAGCCGCTTCCCATGCAATGCCGGACTCTCCGCCAGGACGGTCCGCAACCGGCTGTTGAGCGACACGCCCCCGCCGACGGCCAGCGTCTCTACCCCCGCCATCGCCCTCGCGACACGCCGGATCAGGGACTCCACAATCGCCTCCTGGTAACTCGCCGCCACATCGCGCAGCCGTTGCGGATCCCCGGCATCCACGGGATGGTCCCCGAGGTAATAACGCAGCGATGTCTTCAGGCCGCTGTAGCTGAAGCACAGCAGCGGATCCAGTCCGCCGGTTCCGGACCCCGCATCCACACGCCCCCGCGGGAACCGGTAATAGCGGGGATTCCCCTCCTTCGCCAGCCGGTCCAGCGCCGGGCCACCGGGATAACCGAGCCCCAGCAGATTGGCGCCCTTGTCAAAGGCCTCGCCCGCCGCATCGTCAAGGGTCTGCCCGAGCAACCGGCATTTTCCCGGCGCCTCCACACGGATCAGGCACGTATGCCCGCCCGAGACAATCAGCGATACAAAGGGACATACCGCCGCCGGCATCGGCGCATCCGCATTCAGAAATGCCGAGAAAATGTGCCCCTGCAAATGGTTGATGCCGATCAGCGGCACGCCCAGGCGAAGGCTCAGCGCCTTGGCGGCGCTGAGTCCGATCAGCAGCGAACCGGCCAGCCCGGGGCCATAGGTCACCGCCACCGCTCCGATGGCGCCCCATGACGTTCCAGCCTGCGCCAGGGCCTCCTCGATCACCGTCGGCAGCACCTTCACATGCTCGCGACAGGCAATCTCGGGAACCACCCCGCCATACGGCCTGTGAAGGGCAATCTGGCTGCTCACCACGTTCGACAGCACCCGCCGGGGCGCTTCCACCACGGCGGCGGCTGACTCGTCGCAGGACGTCTCGATCCCGAGGATAATCACGCGCCATCCCGCCGGTTGATGATCAGCAGCGCCTGCAGGAGGTCAACCGCCCGCTGCAACTGCACGTCCACGGCATCCGCGACAGCGGCCTTGTCCTCGGCCGTGAACGCGTCCGGGGTCTCCAGATGCGCCCGGCGGCGCTGCACGCGGATCCATTCCTCGCGCCCGATCTCAACAGGGATATCCGGCTCAATGCCGATCTTGTGAATCAGCCGCTCGGCGGGCGTGTAGTAATAGGCCGTGGTCAACCGGATGGCCGACTCCCCGTCCGTGCGGCTGCGGATCACACTCTGCACCGATCCCTTGCCAAAGGTCTTCTGACCGACGAGTACCCCGCGCCGGTGATCCTGGATCGCCCCCGCCACAATCTCCGAGGCGCTGGCGCTTCCATCATTGACCAGCACCGCCATCGGGACATTCGTGAAATGCACATCGCCCGCCGCCCGGTATTCCACCCTGGCGCCAAGCTCACTGCGGCCTTTCGTGGACACGACCATCTGATCCGTCTCCAGGAACAGCTCCGCCACCCGCACCGCCTGGTTGAGCAGTCCGCCGGGATTGCCCCGCAGATCCAGGACCAGAGCCTTCATCCCCTCGTCACGGAGCCGTTCCAGGGACACGCGCAGCATCGCGGCGGTCGGCTCGGCGAATTGCGTCAGCCGCACATAGGCGATGCCATTGGCCAGGATTTGCGCACCCTTCACGCTGGCCACCTCGATCACATCGCGGATAATCTCCACCGCGCGCGGCTCGGCATCACCGCTGCCGACAACCGAAATCTTCACGGCCTCGCCCTTGGCTCCCCGCAGCCTGCTGACCACATCGCGGAGCGTAAGGCCCGCCGTGCTTTCCCCGTCGATCTCCACGATCTTGTCGCCGGACTGGAGCCCCGCGCGGAATGCAGGGGTGTCCTCGATCGGCGCGATCACGCTCACGATCCCGTCGCGCATGCCGATATGGATACCAATCCCGCCATATTTTCCAGACGTATCGTCAAGCAGATCCTCGTACTCGTCCGGCTCCATGAAACTGCTATGCTCATCCAGCGAACTCAGGAGCCCGTTCAATGCGCCATGTATCAGTTCCTCATAGGTCCGCTCATCCACGTAATTCTTCCGGATCTGGAGCAGCACTTCGGTCAGCAGTTCCATCTGGCGATACGCGTTCGCCGCCGAGTCCGCCACATTCGTTGTCGTTGCCGAATCCGCCGCATTCGTCGCTGAAGCCGGTTCCGCCCGCCCGGCACACGCACCGCCCAGCAGCGCGATACACAGCAGAATCACACCGCCTGATACACTTCGTTTCATCCCTTGAATCTCCTGCTTTACACACAGACGCCCTGCATGACGCGGACGGGGTGGAACCCGTCCCTCCCGAATCCGCAAACCGATTCACGCTGCCAACCTGCTTCATGCGGACGATGCCGCTTAACGCTGCCTGGGCATTTCCGGAATATCTGAAGAAGAATCGCCAGCACACGCTCCAGGTCGCCATTGATCGCCGCGGTTCTCGCTATGGATGTTGCTGTCATGCGCAAAATGTACGGTACACCAACGAATCAAGGCAAGCGGGAAGTAACGCGGGCCGGTAATCGATACATTGCCCGGCCTCGTTCGACAATCGCCAGCACGATCGCCATTAGAAGAACGATACAAAAATGGTAACTGCTCAGGAGGGGTGGGTTCAGGGTTCGGGGAAAAACAGGAAAGAATCGC
>CAZGBW010000113.1:0-7898 GCA_964523995.1 uncultured Victivallales bacterium
TCCGGCTACATGGCCCGGGCGGCGTTCGTCATGGACCGGCTGCTGCGGCTGATCGGGCTTCCGGGCAAGGCATTCCTGCCCATGATGGTGGGCTTCGGCTGCAATGTGCCTGGCATCCTGGCGACCCGTACGCTGGAGAATGACCGGGACCGGCGGCTGGCGATCCTGATGAATCCGTTCATGTCCTGCGGTGCGCGGCTGCCGGTATACACGATGTTCGCGGTGATCTTCTTCCCGCATCACGGCGGCCAGCTCATCTTCGGGCTTTACATGTCCGGTATCGTGCTGGCGATCCTGACGGGGCTTGTCATGAAGCGCACCCTGATGCCGGGAGATCCCAGCACGTTCGTCATGGAACTCCCGCCGTACCATGTGCCGACGCTCAACGGTATCCTTTTCCACACCTGGCACCGGTTGAAAGGCTTTATTGTGCGGGCGGGTCGCGTGATCCTGATCGTGGTCGTCCTGATGAGCGCCGTCAGCGCCATGGACGGCCTTGTCGCAGACCACCGCGCGGATGGAGAGGCGCGCGACGGACTGCTGGCGCGGACCGGGAAATTCATCACGCCGGTGTTCGTGCCGATGGGGGTGCAGCGTGATAACTGGCCGGCGACGGTCGGGCTGGTTGCCGGGATCTTCGCCAAGGAGGCGGTCGCGGGTACCCTGGATTCGCTTTACCATCGCACGGCGGAGGCGGCCGGGCAGACCCTGTCGTTCCGGGCGGGGATTATCGCGGCCTTCCGGGCTGTTCCGCAGGGGATGGCGGCGCTATTCGGGGTCGGCGATGAAACGCAGGTGGATTCCTCCTCGCAGGGAGCCATGCGCGATGCGTTCGGAAGCCCGGCGGCGGTGATCGCGTATCTGCTGTTCGTGTTGATCTACTGTCCTTGTGTTGCCGTGGTCGGGGCGATTTACCAGGAATCCGATCTGAAGTGGACGGTTTTCAGTGTGGCTTACCTGACGGTGATGGCCTGGGTGGTGGCGACGCTGTTCTACCAGACGGCGGTGTTCCTGCAGCATCCGCTTGGTTCAGGACTATGGATTTCGGGTTGCGTTGCATTTCTGCTGGCAGGGGTTCTTGGTTTGCGGTATTACGGAAGGCGCGGCATCTGATGTTTGGAAACGGTCGTGGACGACGCCTGCATGGCGCACGGTGCGGTAGACGGATCCTGCTGAGCGAGGGCGAGGCGGGATCCTGCGGCGAGGTTGTGGACAACACGGGGACGCGCGCCATGGAAATGGGGTTCTTCCCGGGGGCGGCGGTTGAAGTGCTGAGCAACGAGCCGGGAGCGTCCTCGCTGGTGGTGCTGGCGGGCGATAGCCGCTTTGTGGTTTCCAGGGAGATCGCCGGCACCGTGATCGTGCGGATGACGACCGGCGGGCGGCGGAGAAGGCGAGGCGGGGTATGCTGAGGGAAGTCCGGGAGTTCCTGCAGGCCCGCGGGCCGAGCGAAGCGGCGGCGGTGGCACGGCATCTGGGCACGGATGTTTCCGCGGCGCGGGGCATGCTGGAATTCCTGGAACAGCGCGGGCAGGTGCGGCGGATCGAGATGGCTTGCGGCGGCGGGGGGTGCGGGGGCTGTGGCGGCTGCGGGAGCCGCAAGGCCCAGCGCACGGAAGCGGAGGAGACGGTGATATTCTGGTCGGCGGGAATGAAGAAGGGTCTGGAAACAGGAGAGACGGAACGATGAGAGCAATGCGATTACCGGGACTGCTGCTGGCCGGTTGGCTTCCGCTGGCGGCGGTGGCCGCGGAGTCTCCGGGACCCCGTGAGCTGGAGACCCTGGTCGGGCGGTGGGTGGATCTGCGGGCGCAGGCGGATTCGGAGCAGCGCGGCTGGGCGAGCCAGTCTGCCCAGTGGCGGCAGGAGATGGGGCTTCTGGAAACCGAGCAGGCCCGGTTGAATCAGCAGTTGGCGGCACTGGAGCAGACGGGGGAATCGCAGCAGGAACTCCGTGCGAACCTCATGGAGCGGCGGGAGGCGCTGGCATCGGCTCTCCTGCAGGTGGATGCGCACCTGACGCGGCTTCAGCCCGCAATCGCTGCCTTGCTGCCACTGGTGCCGGAGCCGCTCTTGACGGAGGATCTGAAGACGGCGCTGCTGCCGGCGGTGGCCGCGGCGCCGCCCGGGGGCGGCGCGCCGGGGGCAGCGCGCCGCATCCAGCAGCTCCTGGGCGCCCTCCAGGAATTGGAACGCCTGCACAACGGGGTGCATACGGTCAAGGCGCTGGTTGCGCTGCCGGGGGAACCGAGACGGCAGATGGATGTGGTCTATATAGGGTTGGCGCGCGGATTCGCGGTGACGGCAGACGGCGGGACCGCGGCGGCTGGAACACCGGCGGCGGATGGCTGGCACTGGCGTCCGGTACCGGCGCTGGCGTCGGATATCCGCCTGTTGATCCGGATCGCCTCCAAGGAGGTTCCTCCGGCATTCGTATCGTTCCCGATCGGCGGGGAAACCGGTGTGCAGCCGGGAGCCGCACAAGGGGAGGTGCAATGATGCGTTGCCTGAGGATCGCAGGGGTGCTGTTCCTGTCGGCCGGGGTTCTCCCGTGCGCGCAGGCGGCGGAGGACGGCAACGCGCAGCTCGATAGTGCCGTCCGCCGGGCGAAAGCGGATACGGAGGCGGCGCTGGAGGCGCTGGTGACGCTGCGCGATGGCATCGACAAGGAGCGGTTGCCGTTGCAGGCGGCGCATCAGGCGCTCAGCGATTCCGTTCGTGAGCGTCGCGAGCGACTGCAGCGGCTGCGCGATGCGGGGCGACTGCGGGATGAGCAGCGCCTGCAGCTTGAACGGGAAGTGTCGAGACTGGAGGAGGAGACCCGGTTTGTCGTGACGGCGCTTTCCGAATACCGGCGGGGCATGGAGACGCGGGCCTCGGTGGCGGAACTGCAGGCGTTCCGTCCGGTGCTGGATCGGATGGATGCGGCGCTTGCCGCGGCCGCGGAGCCCGGCGAGTCCTTGAGCGTGGCCGTGGCCGGGATCCTGGAGCCGTCGCTGGATTGGAACCGTCGCCGGATCGGCGGGTACGGGTTTGACGGCACCGCCCTGGACGGGGCGGGAACGGAGCGCAGCGGGCGGTTCCTGGTGGTGGGACCGCTGGCCTATTTCGCGGATGGCAAGGGCGAGGGGTCGCTGGTGACGGGAACGCCGGGGAACTTGCTTCCCTCCTTGTTCCGGGGGCATCGCAAAATGGATTTCCGGGCGTTTGGGGCGCTGGTGGCAGATACCCCGGTGGCAGGTGACACGGTAGCAGGTGCCACGGTGGCGGTGCCGGTGGACGTGTCCGGCGGGGCGGCGCTGATGCGGGAGCGGGCGGCGGAAGGCTTGGATGTCGAGATTCGCAAGGGTGGATTCGTGATGGTCCCGCTGCTGCTCATCGGCGTTCTTTCCGTCTTGATCAGCCTCTGGAAAACGCTCCGGCTGCACAGCCTGCGCCGTGCATCGAGGGAGTCCCTGGCGGGGGTTACCCGCTTTGTCGAGGATGGAAAGTGGGACGAGGCCCGGAACGCGGCGCAGAGCCTGAGCCCGCCGTTGTCGGTCCTGATCGGCGAGGCGCTGCACCACCGGAGGGCTCCGAAGGAGCATCTGGAGGAAATCCTCCACGAACACCTGCTTTCCATGTTGCCGGGCTGGGAAAGTCATCTCGGGACCCTGGCGGTCTTCGGCGGGGTCGCGCCCCTGCTAGGACTGCTGGGGACGGTGACCGGCATGATGCATACGTTCGAGCTGGTGACGCTGTTCGGGACCGGGGATGCCCGGCTTCTTTCCGGAGGCATCTCCGAGGCGCTGATCACGACCAAGTACGGCCTGGGGATCGCGATACCGGTGCTGGTGGTGCATGCCCTCCTGGTGCGGCGCGTGCGGGTGATCGTCAGCACGCTGGAGGGGGGCGTGGCACGGTTTGTGAATGTGCTGAGCGGAGATGCGAAATGACGTGGCTGCATGCACCGCTGATCTACTGGAGTGCCGGGGGCGTTCTCCTGCTGCCGCTGGCGGGTGTGTGTTTCGGCATCTGGTTCTACTTCCTGCGGTCGAGGGACCGGCTGCTATTCGAGACGGCGCTGGCGGGAACGGTCGCGCAGAGGCTGGGGAAACAGTCGGAGGACGGAGGTCGGCGATCAGAGGGCGGAGGTCCGGGGTCGGGTGGCGGGGGAGTGGCCGCGCTGGTGGCGGAGGCGTTGGCGGCGGATTCGCCCGTGACGGAGTTCGAGGAGCAGAGCGGCCGGCTGATCTCGGTGCTGCGGCGGGACCTGGGCGTATTGAAGGCCTTGACGGTGGTGGCGCCGCTGTTGGGGCTGCTCGGGACCGTCATGGGCATGATCTCGACGTTTGACGCCGTGGCGGGCAGTGACGGGGATACCGCCAGGCGCGTCGCGGAAGGGGTCAGCCGGGCGCTGATCACCACGCAGGTGGGGCTGGTGGTCGCGATTCCCGGCGTGTTCGGGACGATGCACCTTCGACGTCTGCTCAGCCGTCTTCAGGTGCAGCTCGGGTCCCTGAAGCTTCATGTGTTTGAAATCACCGGCGGGAGCAGGGCATGAAACGGGTTGTCTTGAGCGACGAAACGACGGGCGGAATCGATGTCAACATGTCCCCGCTCATCGATTGCGTCTTCCTGCTGCTGATCTTCTTCATCGTGACGACGGTCTTTGTCGAGGAGACCGGTGTCGACGTGCAGCGGCCCCAGGCGGTGTCCGCGGTGATGCTGGACCGGCAGAGCATCCTGCTGGCGCTGACCCCGGCGGGCGAGATTGTCTTCGGCGGGCGCACGATCGGCCTGAACAGCGTCCGGGGGCTGGTGGCGCAGCAGCTTCAGGGGCGGGAGACCCCGGTGATTATCCTGGCGGATCGCGAATCGCGCACCGGGCAACTGGTGGAACTGATGGACGAGTGTAAATTGGGCGGGGCAAAACAGGTCAGTGTGGCCGCCAGCCGGAAGCAGCGCTGATATGGAACAGGCATACGGGCATAGCAGGTTGGTCGGGCGGATGAAGGCCGTGTTCCTTTCGACGGTCCTCACGGCAGGGTTGTTCCTGCTGCTGCCCTATGTGCATCTGGTGGTTCCCGCCCCGCCCCCGATGGCCGAGCGGATCGAGTTCGTGCAGGTGGATCTGCCGGAGCCTCCGCCATTGCCCCTTCCCGCTGGCGCGGTTCCGGATCCGCTGCCGCCGGTGGCGTGGCCGGAACTCGCGTTGCCATCGTCGCCAGCGGTGCCGCTCGAGCCGGTACTGGATTTCGATTTCGGCCTTGGCGATATCGGCGGTGATTACTCGCTGGCGTTCCCGGTGGGTGCCGGCGCGGTGGATATGCGGGCGGACGGTGTGTTTGATATCGGTGAAGTCGATCGTGTCCCGCAGGCGGTTGTGCAGATGCGGCCGGTCTACCCGGCGCATGCACGGCGGCGGCGGACAGAGGGCGACGTGACGGTGCTGTTCACGGTCACGGCGCAAGGGGAAACCGATGGTGTCCAGGTTCTCGCCAGTACACCCGGGGACGTCTTCACGGCGGCCGCGCTGCGGGCGGTTGAACACTGGCGCTTCACGCCAGCCATGAAAGACGGGGCAGCGGTGGCGGCGCGGGTGCGGCAGGTGATCCGCTTCAGGATGGAGGATTAGATGAGAGGCATCTCGGAAGGTGGCGTGTTGATGGTGGCCCTGGCGCTGCTGGCGGTGGAAACGGCGGCCGGGGTCCTGGAGCTTTCCCCCACGGTGACGGCCAAGGAGGCGGCGCTGCTGGAACAGGCGTCGTCGGTGGCGGTCACGAATGCACCGGCGGCGGCGGCGCTGCTGGAGGCGCACGATCGGGCGGGGGCCAGCGCGGCGGTGGATTTCGCGCTCGGGAATTTCCAATTCCAGATGGAGCGGTATGCGCAGGCGATCGCGGCGTATGGCGAGGCGGTCCGCAAGCTGCCCTCCTTTCGTGATGCGCGGAAGAACACGGGCAGGGCCTGGCTGCTGCTCGGACGCGATGACGAGGCGATCCGCGTCTATCAGGACCTCGTGGCGGATGGGCATTTTGATGCCGACATCTTCCTGCTTCTCGGGCATGGGTTGATGATGCGCAGGCATGCCGTTCCCGCGGAGAGTGCCTATCGGCAGGCACTGCTGCTGGATCCCGTGAACCGCGATGCGCGGCGCGGGCTGATCCAGTCGCTGCTCGAGCAGCAGAGACTCGATGAAGTGCGCAGTCTTGTGCGCAGCGCGCTGGAAGACGAGCCTGCCGAGGCCTCCTTCTGGACATTGCTGGTGAATGCGGAAGTGGCCCTGGGCGATACCGCGGCGGCGATCCGCGCCGCGGAGACCGCGCGGCGTCTCGATGCCTGCACGCCGCTGACGCTGATGTTGCTCGGCGACCTGTACCTGGACGCCGGTCGCCCTGCCGCCGCCGTGGCCTGCTATGACGGCGCGCGGGCTGCAGGCGGGGTTGAGACCGCCCGCTTCCTGAGGGCCGTCGAAGGCCTCGTCCAGATGGGGGAGGCGGCCCGGGCGGCGACACTGCTGGATGTCGTGGAAAAGGAATTGGTGCAGGCCGACCCGGCGGGTGCCGCCCCCGTTCGCCGCAAGGCGGTGCGTCTGCGGGCGGATATCGCCGCCCAGGGCGGCGATGTGGAGCGTGCCGTGGCGCTGTATCGCGAGGTGGTTTCCGCCGATCCGCTTGATGGTCGGGCGCTGCTGCGGCTGGGGGACCTTCTGCGCGAAAGCGGCAAGACCGGCGATGCATCGCTGGCGTATGAGCGGGCCGGACGCCTGCGCGGATTCGATGTCGATGCGCTGATAGGCCGGGCCCGGCTGGAGGTGGACGCCGGGCGAATCCGCGAAGCGGTCGGGCTGATCGAGGCCGCGCAGCGCATCGAACCGCGCCCGCCTATCGCCCGTTATCTCGAACAGCTCCACCGACTGCTGGAATGAGGTGGCCGGGGACGGGATCCTACCGTTCTCCCTCCTGATCCGGCGTTCTTTTCCTCGAACCAGGCGCGTTGCTCTGCGTGCATGCGTGCCTTTTTGCCCGTTTCCGCGCGTGGTAGGGATACACCCCATGGCGGCCTCCAGGGGAACGTCCTATTGTTGGCAGTGTCGAGAGAGTCAGAACCGCAGCCAACGGTGGCGAATTGCCGGGAAAGGAGCGAGGATATGACCGTCGGGACATTACTGCTGGTGTTGTTGATCCTGGTCGTCGTGGGTGCATTGCCCACATGGCCCCACAGCAAGAACTGGGGCTACTATCCAAGCGGCGCGCTTGGTGTCATCGTGCTGGTTCTGCTGGTCCTGGTTTTCATGGGCCGGGTGTAGCGAGGAGCGGGCGAGCAGGATAACGAGATAATAATCAGAAACAGGAGAATGATCATGAGAGGATCTGTAAAGGTGGCGAAGGGCCGTATCGAGGAAGCGGCAGGAACACTGGCGAATAACGACAAGCTGCGCGCCAAGGGCAGGAAGGATCAGGCCGCCGGGCGCGTCCAGCAGGTTGCTGAGGAGGGTGTCCAGCAGGCCAAGGAGAGTGCCCGCAAGATCGTGGATAAGGCAAGGGATGTCGCTCAGAAGACGGTGGACAAAGCCCGGCGGAAATAAAGGAACGTAATATGAATAAGCTGATTTCCCTGGTTCTGGTGGGTGTCGGTATCACGCTCATCGTGGTCGGTTTCCTGGCGATGGATTCGTTCGGATCGGATGTGTCCCGTTTCTTCACGGGGTCTCCCACCGACAAGTCGGTATGGATGTTTGCCGGTGGCGTGATTGCCACGATCGCGGGGCTATCCGGGATCACCTTCTTCGGATCACGTGCGGACTGATGGGTGCCCGGTCCTTCAGGAGTAGACATCCTCGAGATAATGCTCTGCACGCCTGAGTCTCGTGCCATAGGCGCATGCGTCTTCCGCGGAAAGCGGCCCGCAGCGCC
>CAZGBW010000114.1:0-7882 GCA_964523995.1 uncultured Victivallales bacterium
TGATGAGCATGTGCAGGAGCAGCGTGAAACCGCCTCCGTGCCGTTGGTTGGTGCGACGGGATCTCTTCATATTGCAGGCCTTTCGAGCCACTTGCAAAACCCTGTTTTGCAAGTGGAGTGTTCAGGTTTCAGGTTTCGGGAAGAATCATGCACGCAATGTTGACTTCCTATTTCGGTGGACGACTACGGCGACGACTACGATTGACGATCACGACGGTCCCCCCTCGTAATCCGTAGTCGTCGCCGTAGTCGTCCACCGATTCCCCATGCTCAGGCCCTGATTATGGAGTGCGGCGAGCTCTCGCCGCTTTCTGTTCCGCGTGGCCTGACGCGCGGCTATAACATAAAAAGTCCTTATTCCCCCTCGCCGAGCCAGGTCTCGGCAACGAAAGCGGCGAGAGCTCGCCGCACTCCAAATAGTTACCACTCCATTTTCGCACGGCCCCCGGGTGGGCGGCCGGACGAGGGAATGATGACAGGAAAACCTCTGCCAGGCAAGGCGTATTACTCCATCCGAAGTGCGGGCAGCAGGGACCCCCGCATGGCCACCCGCACGGCCAGGCCGATCCAGGCCAGGCTGCTGGCCAGTACGCTGGCAAGCGTCAGTGCGAGTCCCATCCAGGGAATGGTGGTTTCCGGTGCCAGCAGCGCGGGCGCCACCGCCACGCCCGCCGCCAGCATACCGGTCAGCATACCGGCAAGCGCCAATGCGCCATGCTCCAGGAAAAGCATCTGCCGGAGCTGGCCGCGTCGAAAACCCACCGCCCGTAGCAGGGCCAGCTCGCTGCGCCGTTCGAGGATGTTGCGAGCGGCAACAATTCCCAGTCCGGCGCTGCCCAGCAAGACCCCCAGTCCTCCCAGCAGCATGAAGATAGACAGGTAGGTGTTCTCGACCGTGTTGAATTCCGCCAGCCGCTCTGCCGCTGGCCTACTGGCCAAGCCGATGTCGCCCAACCGGCGGGTCAGCACACGATCCAACGCGGCGACCTGTCCTGGCGGAACATCCACCAGCAGTATGCGTGCACCGCCGAGCGACGGATACCGCTGCATGAGGTGCGCCTCCGATAGGATCAGGTGTCCCTGCAGGATGGAGGGGGCCAGACCGCCCATGAGTTTGACCTGGAAGGGACGCCCCTGCTCGTCGGTGTAGGTCAGTGTGTCGCCGACCGCCTTTCCCAGACCCCACTCGATATCGGCCATGCTGCCAAACGCCGGCACGATATCGGGGGAGGGAGCATGCACGAGCGATCGCCAGGGATGCGCGGGATCCACACCGGCAGCCAGGCGCGAAAAGGTGAAGGGGTTTCGCGGGTCCCACGCCACGGGATCCACTCCGAGCAAATGAGGTGCCGCCACACGGTTCAGATTGAGACAGCTCGCATCATCGCCCTCGCGCAGCCGGAGCGTTGTGAAGACCGCCTCGTCCAAAGCGGGGTCCGATAATCCGAATCGAGCCCGGCCGCGTTCAGTGTTCAGATCATGCATCAACGGCAGCGTGGTCTGCCCCCAGAGCCTCCAACCGCCGGTTCCGCTTGATCGCTCGCCCGGATCCCGGACCTTTCCCCGCCGGTTGGCGGCAACGGCCATGACCAGGAATACACCCAGCGCCATCAGGGCCAGGCAGGTCATGCTGCGGCCGCGTCGTCGCGCCACCGCGCGCCAGGCCAGAGAGCCGCGGGTCGGCGCACCGGGAGACTCCGCCAGGCACCAGCGCCCCAGCCCGCCATCGGCGAGCAGGATCAACCCCGCCAGCAACAGGCTCCCGCATGCAAAGAACGCGCCGGCGGTTTCGCGCCCCTGCCCGGCCGGTACCGTGCCGGAAATCACGATGGCGATCAACAGGGAAACGGTTCCAGCCACCAAGGACCCGAGCCCCGGACGGTGTTGGGGCAAGTCCGGCTGCTGGTGCTGAAGCTCGCGTATGGTCAACCGCGCCTGCCCGCGAAGTACCCAGGCCATGCCCGCCATGGCCGCCAGGATGATCGTGACGGAACCCGCCAGCACCGAGACCGGGCGAACCTGCATCTGGAGGACCGTGACGCGGACCGCGTCCTGCCAGAGGGTCTGCAGCGCCAGCAGGATGAGGGCGTTGTAACCGATGGCCAGCGCGTTGCCGACGCCAGCACCGGCCACCACCAGCACCAGTCCTTCCGCCAACAGCCCCCTGCCGATAAGCCCTGCGGGAATCCCCAGCGCCCGCAGCGTACCGGTTTCCCCTGCACGCTGCTGGATACTGAAGGCGAACAGCAAGGTCGTCAGCAGGACGGCCGCGATGATCAGGAAGAAACTCAGGCCGATGAAAAGCTGCCCGAAGTCCACGGCCTCGCGGCTGGCCGCCAGGCCGTCAGCCCGGGCCGCCTGCACCGTGAAACCCAGAGCCCGCGCATGCAGGGATTTTCGCAGCGCCTCGCCGACCGCGTCCGGGGTTGCGCCCGGACCGTGGAAACGCATGGCGGTATGGATGCCGAAACGATTCTGCCAGAGACGCCCGGCCGCCGCGTGGGTGAGGTAGAGTTTCGGCAGCGGCCCATAGGTGTCCCAATAGGCCTCGTCACGGTCGCGAAGGCGATCCAGGTCAATCGGGATGCCCGGATCCCAGTCCCGGCAGTTCCCGGCGTCGGAGAGTCCGGGAATCGCCGGGGTCAGGCGGCGATCCTGTCCGGCGACCGCATCAGCGGACACGATGCCCCCCACCCGGAAGCCGGCGGACTTTTCCTCAAGCCGGCCGCCGGCGTCTACGGCAAAGTAGGCAATTGTCAGGATCGTGCCGGGCGTGGCACCGAGATCCTCCGCCAGCCAGTCATTGATCAGCACCTCGTCATCCGGCATTGTGGGCGGCACGCGCGGCGGCCCCGCCGCACTGGCAAAGGAGTAGGGGGTTGATTGGCCGCCGACGGTGATACGGTTGAGGAAGTATGTGGTTACGGGTCGGACATCCGGCCACGCCTGGAAGGCGGCCTCGGCAATCGCCGGCGGGATGAACACCCGGTCTGAAAGCAGTTCGACGGTGCCGTCCTCCAGCGGCTCGATCCGTAGACCTGCGTCCGCCATCCGCCAGGCCGTATCCAGGCGGGTCTGCAGGGATTCGAGCGTCGTGCTTCCATCGGGGGCATGAATCAGCAGTGCATTGGCCCGGCCATCGATACCGAGCTGTTCGTTCAGCCAGGACAGCGGCAGGAAGAGCGTGGGCGGCGGGGTCTGGGTGGCCTTGAGCGTGAAGTAACCGAATGCATCCGGTGCCTGAACCCCCTCGACGCGCAGATGCCGGGACCAGTCGTTCTGGTCACGGGTGGCCAGTGTCATGTCGGCCGGCAGTCCGCCCGGCTTGCGCAGGCGTAGCACGAGACCCTCGCCCTGTCCCGTGATCCCCAGGCAGGCGGCCAAGGCAGGGTTGACGAGGCAGGTTCCGCCTTCCAGGCGGGGCACGGCCATCGGTGCCGGGGCCAGCTCCCAGAAGGGATCATCAACCCCGACGACCTGCACGGCATTGACCCGCTGCTCACCCTCGGGCGAAAGGGCAACCCCGTCGAGCAGCAGCACGGGCACGATCCGTTCCGCATTCCCCTCGCGCAGGCGGGCGGCCAGGGCGGTCTCGAAGAAACGATCCTGCGTGACCAGCACGAAATCGGTCTTCCCCAGTCGCGACAAGGTCAGCCGGGTCAGGCTGTGGCGGACCGAGTCCCCCACCATCAAGGCCCCGGTCAGCACCGTCGTTGCCAGCGCTGCCCCCAGCATCACCCCGATGTTCGTGCGGCGGTAGTACCACAGGCGGAGCCACAGGAGACGCTGCATGTTCATGACGTCAACCGTCCGTTGGCAAGTTCGAGAACGCTTTCCATCCGATCCGCCAGTTCCCGGCTGTGGGTCACGACGATGAGCGTGACCCCGTCATCGGCATGGAGTTCGGCCAGGAGATCACCAAGGGACCGGGCGGCGGCCTGATCCAGCGATCCGGTCGGTTCGTCCGCCAGCAGCAGGCGCGGACGGTTGATCAGTGCCCTGACGACGGCGGCCCGCTGCGCTTCGCCCCCCGACAGCCGGCCCGGCCGGTGATGACGCCGGTCCGCCAGACCCACCCGTTCCAGCAGGCTCTCGGCCCGGTCGGTATCCTCCCGGCGCCCGGCCCGGGTGCGTCGTCCGGCCAAGGTGGGAATCAATACGTTTTCCAGAACGGTGCAGGGTGGCAACAGGTGATGCTGCTGGAAGACAAACCCGATCTCGCGGTTACGCAGATGGGCCAGCGCCTCCTCGGGCAATGCCGCCAGGTCCCGGCCGTCGAGCCTGACCGATCCGGTCGTCGGCCGGTCGAGACCGCCCATGATGTTCAGCAGGGTGCTCTTGCCGCAGCCCGACGGCCCCACCACCGCCAGCGACGCGCCAGTCTCGACGCGCAGGCTGACCCCGTCCAGCACACGGATGGCGGCGGGCGAGCCGGTCTCGCCATACTGCTTGCAGACGGCATCCAGTTCCAGATGTGACATTGTTCCTCCTTGCGGGCGCGTTCTGTCAAAAGATGACAGAACGTTATTTGTGTAACGATCTATTCCTTCAATGATATTAGCCGTTCAATCGGCGTTTTCCCCGTTTTCTAGACACTTTAACGCCTTCTTAACCGCCACCCTTAACCGGATACCCTTAACCGACCCGCTTAACCGCCGTCCACATATCGTTGCAAGAGAGTCGTTTAAGCGTATCCGACGAAGTGTGGAGGTTAAGTGTGCGACGAAGTGTACGGTTAAGTGTCGCCGCTCGCCTTTTCATCCCTTTTCATAAAACTTGACAGTTCCTTCAAGAATGCCTCGATAAAAGCGATCCATCTCCACCACCAGGCGGGGCAGGCCGTAGGACGCGACCACGGCGGCCCGGCCGGCCCGGCCGTAGCGGGCGGCCAGTTCCGGCTCGACCAGCAGGGGGTAGAGGGCCTTGGCCAGCCCCGCTGGCGAGAGGTCGTCGTAGATGACCCCGCCACCGGTGGCCGCGACGATTTCCGGATAAGCGCCCAGGCGGGGCTGCACGACAGGGACCCCGCAGGCCATGGCCTCGATCTGGAAAAGCCCGAACGCCTCGGGGCGTCTCGCCGGTACCGAAAGCACACTGAGCGACTGCAGGAACCCGCTGCGCAACGGTTCGCGATAGGCCTCGACAATGTCGACATCCGCGCCGTGACCGGAAGCCTCCAGACGCGCTTCCACTTGTCGGATAAATGCCGTTCTCGTGTCGAGCCGCCCCCCGGTAACCCGCAGCCGCAGATTGGCCAGTTCCGGCCGGCGGCGCAAGGCGATGAAGGCTTCGACCAGGATGTCCAGGCCATAGGGCGGCGTCAGTTCGGACAGGAAACCGAGCGTGGGGACGGACGGCGGGGCGGGCGGAGGGACAAACGTGTCCGTGGCGATGCCGAGCGGGATGACACGGCATTGCGCATCGGATAATCCCAGACGCGGCTGCATGAGGGCGGCATAGGTCATGCTGACCGGGATGAAGCCATCGACCTGGCGTGCCAGTTCCCGGATGCGATCCCAGCAGCGCTCGCTCCAGGGTGGCGGGAGCGCATCCAGCCAGGTGTCCTCATCCTGGAGCGTGCAGACGATCCTGGCCGTAAAGGACTCGCGCAAGGCGGGTACCAGCCCCAGCAGCAGGGCGTTGGAGATGTGGATGATATCCGGGGGGGGCTGTGTCTTCATCCAGGCGATCATCTGGTCAAGCTCACGGCGTTGCCGCCCGTTGCGTCCCTCGATCACACTGAACGTCATATCCCCGAGTCCATCGGCCTGCGTGGCACCCGCCTTGCCTGCTGCCCAGCGCAGGAGTGCGGGCGCATCCATGCACCGCCGCCAGGCGGCTGGCAGGCGGCGGTAGAGCGGGACCTTCTGCTCGAGGTAGACGTTGACCGCGCCATAGAAAACCGGGGCCTGGGGCACCGCCCCGTCCGCCATTTCCATGAACGGGAGGTACATCGGCACGAAAAGCACCTCGTGACCGGCGCCATGCTGGGCCCTTGCCAGACCGACGTCGCGCACACAGTTCTGGCAGTAGAAACCGCCACCCGATCCAGGCACGATATGGAATATCCTCATGGAGCCTCCCCGAACGCGTAGAGGACACCGTCGGTTGCGCCCGCAAGGATCCAGCCGTCGACCACCGCCACGCCAGCCGTGACCGGACTGCCCACGAGGTACGACCAGAGACACTCGCCATCGGTGAATCGCAGCATCGTGACCCGTCCGTCCTGGGAGCCGAAGAGCACCCGGTCCCGGGCGACCACCGGCGAGCTGTCGATATCCCCCTGCGCCTGGAACTGCCAGATCTCCTTGCCGGTTTCCCGCGCCAGGCAATGCAGGATGCCATGGCGCCCGCCCGCCAGCACGCGGGTCGAGGTCGTCGCCAGCGACGCGAAAAACGCCGGTTGCCCTTCGGCGACAAATCGCCAGCGGACCTCGCCGGCGGACAGGTCGATGCCGAGCACCTCGCCGTTGAAATGGCCGACATAAGCATGTCCATCCCGCATGGAGGGCGAGGCGGCGACATAGGATCCCGCCGGGATCCGGGAGGCTCCGCTTCCGTCCGCCAGGCGGACCCCGTGGACGGTCTCGTCGCAACCGCCGACCAGCGCCATGCCATCGCCGACCGCCGGAATGCCGTTGATATAGTGCCCGGTCTCGTACACCCAGGCCCGTTGCCCGGTGTCGGCATTGACGGCATGCAGGCGATAGTCGTAGCTGCCGAACAGGATCAGCGGCGGCGTTCCCGGCGCAAGGTTCGGCCCGCCCATGATCTGGCCCTCGGCGGCATACACCCAGCGGAGGCGGCCGGTGGCCGCCTCCAGCGCGTGCAGGTTGCCGTCACGATCGCCGACATACAGGATGCCGCCCGCCAGCAGCGGCGAGGCCTCGATGCCCGCCTTCGCCGCGAAGGTCCAGAGCGGCTCACCGTCGGCGAGCCGCAAGGCATGGACGATCCCGTCTGACGCCGCCACGTAGACCACGCCGTCATGGATCAGCGGCGAGGCCAGGACCCTTGCTTTCGTGTTGAATTGCCAGCGCAGCACCGGTTTCCCAGGCACGTGCGCGGGGGAGGTCCCGGTCAGGGCCGCATCCCCGCGGGCAATCGGCCAGGAATCGCCCGTGGCCATCAGGGGATCCGCTCCCTGCACCCCCGGCGGCAGAAGAAGCAGCATGAGCGCGAGTCGCCCGCCGACGGCGATGGATAAGAAAACTGGCCACTGCCGGTCTTGATGGGAAAGCGGAATCACTCTAATCCTCCTGTGCCCATGTGTGGCAAAGCACCTTCTCGCGGGCGTGCCCCTCCTCGTAGTCCGCCTGAAAGCGACCGGTGAGGTCGTCGATCAGCTCCGACACCTGTTTGTTCTGCCAGCGATACTCGCGCTGGTAATAGTCGATGGAGTACTTCGCGCCGCTGAGCAGCTCACGGATCGTCTTGGCCTTGCCGAGAATCTCCCTCATGGCTGCCCCTTGCATGCGTTACGGCCCTTGTCGGTCAGGCGGTATTTCTGCAGTCGGTTCGTGGGCTTATCGGGGATTGTGTACTCGATCAATCCATCCGCCATGAGTTCTGCAAGGGTACGTTTCAACGCACCGGTCTTGCTCTTCATGCCCAGGGCTTGAATGAGACCGTTGGCGGACATAGGACGGACGAGGACGGCCTTCATCACGGCAATTGACTGGGCCTCTGACTGGGCCCTTGACTGGGCCCCGACTGGGCCCCCCACGACAGATGTCGGTCGCCAGAGGGTCTGGATGAACTGGCCCATCTCCTGCCGGAACTCAGGTGGACGCAACTTGGCGGTCTTGCAGAGACCGATCATGTCCAGGATGCCGGTTCCCGCCTTTTCGATGTGCCGCGTGAGGAAGAGCGGCTCGGCGAG
>CAZGBW010000115.1:0-7878 GCA_964523995.1 uncultured Victivallales bacterium
GGGCGTAAGCCCGACCAGCTCATGCGGGAAGACGATCCAGCGATCCGTCTTGCGCTGATAATAGTCCGGGCGGATGTCCGTGACGTTGGAGCCCTCCTTGTAGAAAAGCGTCGCGATCCGAATCTCGGCCACCCGCGGGCCCAATTCATCCACCACCTTCTTCATCGTGCAGCCGGAATCGAAAATATCATCAATGACCAGCACCTTGCTCCGGGGGGTGATGTGCAGCAGCAACCGGTCGAAATGCTCCAGCGTCGGTTCCGTGCGTTCGCCGATCCCGGTATAGGATCCCGCCTTGATCGCCGTGTGATAGGTCGAAATGCCTTTGTATTCCAGAAACTCGTGGATCACGATACCGACGGGGGTACCGCCACGCCAAAGCACAATCAAGACATCCGGCACATATCCGGAATCATAGATCTGACGCGCCAGTGCAAAGGAATCCCGGACCTGGTCATCGGCTTTGATAAAGGTCTTGTCCGTCACCGCCTCTGCCATCGTATTCATCAGCCTCCTTTGATCACCGCTGGAAAAACACTCTCGTCATCGGGGGGATATTCCCTTCCTTCATCTGGTCTCCCGTCAGGATCCGTCCATCGCTCATGCGGTAGAACGTCGCCGCCGTGTTCCACTTCGCCCCGCAAATGTCAAACGCGCGCCGTTTGGCGGTCACATACCCCCCGTTGACATAGCCAACCAGGACACGGGTATCCGCCGGCAACGCATCAACCTGCGCACGGGTCATTTCCGCCCCCTGCCGGACCTTGCCATCGGCAAGGAAATAGATCGTGGTCGCCGACAGGGCCTCATCACCAGCAAGTTCGTTTGCCGCCCCGGGCTCCGGACCGACAGACTGGAGTTTTTCCTCCTCATTCTCACGAGGCACGGCAGAAAGGACAACCCGCGTTCCCGGGAGAAGGGACTTCCAGTCTTTCACCTGGTCACCCCGCATCTCCGTGCCATTCGGAAACCGGTATATCGTGCTCGCACTGCGATACTGGTCTCGGGCGATGTCCCAGGCGCTACGTCCACGGGCAATCACAAAGGCGTCGTCACCGGTAAAACGCTCCGCCGCCTTTTCCTGCACCTGTACACTGCCGAAAAGTACCGCCGCCAGATAGGGGTCGGCATTCACAAGCCGCCCGGCTTTCACGTCCGGATCGTATGCAGGCTGTCGCGCCAAGCCCAGCCGTTCGCGAATCGAGCGCTTCGCGAAAAGCATTCCACAGCGCTTCCGCCCACGGTGGGAGCGCTTGTGCCAGCGATTCGGCGCGCCATAGGCAATCATCGAATGCGTGATGACATTCTGGTCCTGGATCTTGTAAACAGCCTTCAACTCCGTCAACAGCTCCCGCAGCGCGCGGACCTGCGTCTCGGTAATGCCACGGTTATGGAAACCGACCACCTCGATTCCAATGGAGTAATCATCCAGGTTCGTCAGCCCTTCCCACATGCTGCGGCCCGCATGCATCGCCACTTTGCGATGTTCAATCACCCGGTAGACAAGTCCATCGGTGTCCACCATGTAATGCGCTTCCCCATAACGGTGCAACTGTTCCAGAGACCCTTTTGAAGGACCCTCCGTCGTATGCAGGATGATATAGCGGGTCTGGCGCCGAAGCCCGCGCTCTTTATTCCATGGACTATAGTGATCCCGGAATTGGAGTGCAAACGCCGTCTGCGCCGCCAACACGGCCAACAGAAGAACTTGGATTCCGCGACACGTTTGCATGGCTCCCCGTACCCCGCTCGCCAACCGTTCTCACGTCATTTCAGCAGGCTAACCGCCGTCATATCCGCCGGGATGTCAAGCCCCAGCAGGTCGAGCACTGTCGGCGCGATATCCGATAGTTTTCCCTTTGCCGCCAATCGTCGCTGCCCTACATCACGGGCTACGTAGATGAATTCCACCGGATTGAGCGTATGACTCGTCTTGACCATCCCGGTCTCCAGATCCAGCATCTGCTCCGCATTCCCGTGATCCGCCGTGATCAGCACATGCGCATCCAGCTCCAGGCAGCGGGCCGTCACGCGGCCGACGCACTCATCCACGATCTCAATCGCCTTGCGCGCGGCTTCGAAAATCCCCGTGTGCCCGACCATGTCCCCGTTGGCATAGTTGATCACGACAAACGCATAGGGATTATCCTTCAGACGCTCCAGGATCGCGTCCGTCAGGTTGTACGCCTCCATTTCCGGATGACTGCCGAAGGTGGCGGGATCAAACCGGCTGGGGACCTCCACCTGATCCTCGCCCGGATACGGAGTCGTGGATTTCCCGTTGAAGAAACTGGTGACATGGCGGAATTTCTGCGTTTCGGCGATCCGCAATTGCCGCAGCCCCGCGCGCGAAACCACCTCGCCCAGGAGATTGGGCATACCGCCCTCGCCCCCCATCACCCCCATCAGATACTCCGTGAACTCGTCAAAGTAGCGGGTGAGCCCCAGGAATGTTATCGCCGGGCGCGCCTTGCGCGTTCCGGCGTAACCATCGGCCGTGAAGGCCAGCGCGAGCTGGATCGCCCGATCCTGGCGGTAATTCGTGTGCAACACGCAATCCCCGTCGCATACCCCGGCGTAGCCATCCATGACATACGGCGGTATATATTCATCGAACATCGGCTCGCCGTCCGGCGTCTTGTCGGTTGCATACGCATCCTCAACCGCCTTGCGGACGTTGCCCATGCGACGCCCCTCGCCACAGACGATGCAATGATAGGCTATATCGGTCAGCCTCCAGTTCTGCGAGCGGTCCATGGCATAATAGCGCCCCATCATGGTACCGATGGAACAGCCCCCCACCTCCTTCATGACCTGCTCCAGTTTGGCGATATACTCCAGCGTGCTTCGGGGCGGCGTATCCCGCCCGTCCAGGAAGGGATGAATCACAATCCTGCCCTCGGGATACTCGCGGCGCGCCCTTCGCATGATCTTGAACAGATGCTCCTGATGCGCATGCACCCCTTCGTCCTGAAGCAGGCCGAGCAGATGCAGCTGGCTCCCTGCGGCTTTCCAGCTTGCGACCAGCGCACGCCACTTGGGCACATTGAAAAGCTCCCCTGTGCGCAGTCCGTCATCGATGCGCTTCAGCTCCTGGATCACAATGCGACCCGCACCAATGTTCAAGTGCCCGACTTCACTGGACCCCTGATACCCGTCGGGCAGGCCGACCGGTTCCCCGGAACAATCCAGTTCCGCCCAGGGATAACCGGCCTTGTAGCGGTCGATGTTCGGCGTCGCCGCCGCCATGACCGCATTCCCGCGCTCATCGTTATTGATCCCCCATCCATCCCTTATGATCAGAACCACCGGCCTCATATCAGATCCTTTCCTATTGGCACGGGAGAATCCCTGCGGGGATCCTTCCAATGTATGCTCATCAATACCAGGTGGCATTCAATCCGAACAGGGCCGAATGATCAAGTTTATTGCACCAGTATATTGTGCAATGGGCGCCAAGATGCCCGACCCATATCCCATTGCGCCACAGCACCGTTCACCCCGTTTCCGCACTTCAAGGACATTTCATCTGCGTAGACACTGAGTTGGCCCTGGTTGATCGGTTCGCGAAATGACTGAACAGCCTGCGTCCGTTCTGTTACACGGGAGGCATGAAACGATACGACCTTGCCGATGAACCCGATGTTCTCAAGCGTGTGAGTGTGCGGCTGATCGCGGAAGCCGAGCGGGCACGCTTTGACCTGCTCCTTGAGCAGAAGCACTACCTGTGCAGCGCCAGGATGGTTGGACGCACCTTGCGTTACGTGGCTGAACTCGACGGCGAATGGGTTGCCCTGGCCTGCTTCAGTGCGGCGGCCCTGCACCTGAAGGGGCGGGAGAAGTGGATTGGCTGGAGTGCCCGGCAGCGTGCCCGGCGGCTTGGATTCGTGGTCAGCAACAGCCGCTACCTCGTGCTGCCGGAACGTGAGCGGCTGCCGAACCTGGCCTCGCGTGCCCTGGGGCTGTTTCTACGGCGCTTGTCGCGCGACTGGCAGGAGCGCTTGGGCCACCCGGTACTGGCGGTCGAGAGCTTCGTCGACGAGACCCGTTACCGGGGCGTGTGTTACCGCGCGTGCGGCTTCGAGCCGGTCGGGCCGACGGCCGGCTTCAAGCGGGCGAGCCGGGACTTCTACCACGAGCACGGGGAAGCAAAGCAGTTGTACCTCAAGGAACTGCAACCCGGTGCGCGGGCCTTGTTGCGTCGCGGGCGCTGGCCGGAAGAGCTGGCCGAGCACGAGGAACGGATCGCCGGGCCCTGTCCCTGGCGTGCGCCTGATCTCGAATCGCTGCTGGATCGCTTCCGCCAGCTGCGCGACGGCCGCAGCGGTCATGGCCTGCGCCACCGCCAGCCGTTTGTGCTGGCCTGCTCGGCGGTGGCCGTGTTGATGGGTGCGGGGGGATACCAGGCCATCGAGGACACCTGCCGGAAGTTCACCTCGCGGCAGTTGCGCGCCCTGGGATGCCAGCGAAACCGCGATGGCGACTACGTTCCGCCGAGCGATTCGACGCTCTACCGGGTGCTGCGCAAGGTCGACACGCATCAGTTCGACCGTATCGTCGGCGACTGGCTGCTCGAACAGGAACTGTCCGTGATCGCGCGGCTGGCCGTCGACGGCAAGGCGCTGCGCGGCAGCTCCCGCACCGACGGCAAGGCGCTGCAACTGCTTTCGGCCGTGACGCATCGGTTGCGGCTGACCCTGGCGCAGGTTCCGATCGAGGAGAAGAGCAACGAGATCCCCGCCTTTGCCAAGCTGGTGCGGGACCTGCCGGAAGCGGACTACGCCTTGATCACGGCCGATGCCATGCATTGCCAGCAGGAAAGCGCACGGGTGACAACCCAGGAACGGGGGTGGGACTACCTGTTCGGATTGAAAGGCAACCAAAGTGGCGTGCTTGATCGCGCCGAACGCCTGCTCCAACAGCAGGCTTCCCCCCCCTGATGAGGCGGTGTGCTGGCAAGTGATCGCGGTGCGACGTGAACGACAATTCCTGGCACCCTGCACCGAGCCGTCCAGCGATGAGATCAGCTACTACGCAACCCGTGTCGCGGACAGGGAAATGACCGACGACGAACTGCTCGATGCCATCCGCGGGCACGGGTCGGCTCATGGAACCACGGCGGAAGGCTTCGGCGCCGGCGTATTCGACGCCCCGGCGCGCCGCAACCAACCGGACGGATGACACGTTGCACGAACCGCAACATCGCCCCCCGTCCGTGCCGAGCAGATGAAATAGCACTGACCCCGTGCATAATCAGTTCAAATACAGTATTGACGGGTTCTAGGGGTTTCCCTTATAGTTCACAGCTCGAAGCCTTGTTCATGCTTGGCACATGGCATCGGGAGTTTTCTTCATGAGTTACTATAGCGTACTGGGCCTTGAGGCGGAGCCGTTTTCGACAAGTCCGGACCCGGCCTTTTTCTACGGTTCCACCGAACATCGCGCAGCGCTTTGCCGACTTCAGATCTCGATTGCGCTCAAACGCGGGCTGAGCGTCATGGCTGGCGACATCGGCACGGGGAAGACGACGGTCGGACGTCGGCTGTCCCAGGTGCTCAGCGAGGATGAGAATGTGGATTTCCGGATGATCCTGAATCCCTATTTTCGAACGGAAAAGCAGTTTTTATCACGCATGGCTTCTATTTTTCATGTGCCCGTACCGAATGAGCGCAACGCGACAGCCCTCGATACCATGGAAGCCATCGAGCGATACCTCTTCACGGCTGGCGTGGAACAGAACCGCACAGTGGTCCTGCTCGTTGACGAAGCGCAGATCCTGCCGGATTTCGTGTTTGAAATCCTCCGAATCCTGCTGAACTACGAGACCAATGAGTTCAAAATCCTGCAGCTGGTGCTGGCGGGCCAGCTGGAACTCCTGCCCCGCCTGGCCGCCATGCCCAATTTCTGGGACCGTGTCTCCACCAAGGTGATGATCAGACCGCTGGCCGCCGGCGATGTGCGCGACATGATCCAGGCGCGGCTTCTGGAGGCCGGATACCGGGGGACGCAACCGTTGTTCCCCCCGGAGGCGGTGGAGCGGATTCACGCGCACACCGGGGGATTCCCGCGGCGGGTGAATATTCTCTGTCATAATGTCTTGGAGTTTCTCGTGATGCATGATAGAAAGCGAGTGAGTCTGGATATCGTGCAGCAGGTGATTGACCGGGAATCGGCAACCGACGATTTCAAATTGCTTTTGGATCACAAGACGACGCTCGCTCAGCAACCGCCGGAGGAGGATACGGAGAACGCTGGCGGTTATTTGCGGGTCGTCGGTGCCTGACGGGGCATACCACGTTATGGAGAGTATCATGGCAGCGGAACAGAAACTGACACCGGAAGAGAAACTGTTGAAGGTTATCCAGAAGGGCGAACCGAAGGCCGAGCCGGCGGAAAAGCCCTCCGGAAAGGCTCCGGAGGAGGGGGCTTCCCCGGAAGCCATCGTGACCGAATACAGCCTGCCCTCAACGGGGAGGTGGATGGCAGTCGTCAACCGGATTCTGGCAGCGGCCGCCATCGTGTTCCTGCTGCTCGCCGGCTATGAATCCTATTTGAATTTCCCGACACCGGCGGTTGCCTATACGGCAGACACCATGACACTGGACACCGCCATCTCCACCCCCCCTCCCGCGACACTGAGCGATACGCTGGATATGTTCGCCCGACGCCGGGTCTTTGGCCAGCCCCCGCCAGCGAAAGAATCCCTGGAGGGAACGACCAATACGGTAAGCCTGATCGGGTGGAGAGCCTATGCGCGGGAAAATCTGTCGCTGATCGGCATGTCGGATGTAAAACGCTTGCAGGATGGAGGAGAGACAACACAGCGTGAAGCGATTGTGATGGACAATAAGGTCAAGAAAATGCAATTTTTAACGGAGGGTAAAACACTGATTCTGTCGGAACAGGAAGTCGCGGTTTCGCAGGTCGGTGACTCCTTTGTTGAGTTTACGCTTGGGGAAGAGGTCTTGAGGATAGAGTAGCAGGGGGGGGGCGCTCATCGCAGCGCGGTATCTGAAATGTCAGCACGGCGGTGCGACACGGCGGCAGGCGAAGCGTGCCGTCAACGAAATGGCAGGGAAATATGCGAAACAAGTTCGTGGCAGGCCGGTTTATTGTTTTCATGGCGGCATCTGTTCTATCAGCGGCGTTTGCCATTGCCCAGGCACCTACCGGAGCCGCCGGGGCCGGACAGGCCACCATCCCGCGTTCCGGTCCGCCGTCGTTGAGCAGCTTCGGAATCGAAGGGCTGGAAACCCGCGTCAATCTCAAGGCGCTGGACTCCTGGGATGTCGTGCAGCTGATTGAGTTCCTGGCCTATCGCGGCGGTTTGAAGAACATCGTGATCGGCAAGGGGGTTGCCGGGCTGACCACCAAGCTCAAGTTCGATGATGTCTCGGTGGGCGATGCGCTTGAAGTGGTGCTTTCCGTGAACAACCTGGCCTATACAATCCAGGGCGGCATTATCACGATCATGGGCGATGCCGACTATCAGCTGCTTCACGGCACCAGTTTCTACGATCAGAAACAGGTCAAGATCCTGGAACTCAAGTTCGCCGACCCGGTACGGGTGGCCGCGCTCCTCGCGCCGATCAAGAGTTCCATTGGAACGGTGGTTTCCGATCAGGTGACTGGAACGCTGATCCTGATCGATACCCCGGCAAAAATTCGCGAGATGGAGGCCGTGGCGGCGACATCGGACATTTCCACCGTGCAGCGCCAGTTCCCGACCGTGACCCGGACATTCGTGCTTCAGAATGCGGAAGTGGCCGAGATCCAGAACAACATCACCCCCATCTTGTCGCCCGAGATCGGCGCCATGCGCGTGGATCAGCGCACCCATGCCCTGATCATAACCGACCTGCCGCACAAGATGAAGGA
>CAZGBW010000116.1:0-7809 GCA_964523995.1 uncultured Victivallales bacterium
GGTAGCGCCCATCGGCCTCCCGCGTGAAATGCACGACGGTATTGCCCATTTCGGTCACGACGTAGATATCGCCGCCCTGGCGCCCGAAGGCAAGGTGGCGGGGCCCGCTGCCGGGCGGCAGGCGGAGCCAGGGTTGTGGTGACGCCGGGGTCAGTTTGCCTCTCTGCCCGTCCAACTCGTAGATCCACACGCGGTCGGTACCGAGATCGGCGGCGTAGATACGACCATCGGGGCCGGCAAGGATCTGGTGGGCGTGCGGGGTCCGCTGCCGCTCGGGATCGGGTCCGGCCCCCTGCCAGGTGACGATCTCCACGGCCTCGGCCAGGTGACCGTCCGGCCGCACGGGCAGAACGGCGATCGTACCGCTTTTGTAGTTGGAGACCAGGATCCAGCGGCCGTCGGCTGTCAACGAGAGGTGACAGGGGGAAGACCCATGGGAGGACCGGAGCGGCCCCAGGCTTGCAACCCCGGAGACGATGGAAAAGGCCGCCACTTGTCCGCCCGCGGGGCCCCCGCGATGCTCACTGCCGCTATAGAGACACCTGCCCGATGCATCCGCGGTCACATACGAGGGGTTGGCGATCCCCTTGATCATATCCGTGGTTTCCAGTTTACCGGATCCGGAATCGAACCGGCACAGGTAAATCCCCTCCGCATGCCCGTCCACATGCGGCGCCTTCTCCGTATAGGTCCCGATCGCCAGGCGATAGTCCATCATCAACCCTCCTTGTTTTCAAATTTGTCCTTTAGTCACTGTATCCGGCAAACGATAGCGGACGACGAGAGCGGCTGACGATTCAAATCTCTACTCGTTGTCCGCTCTCGCCGCCCGTTCTCGTGTACCGACGCCCATAGGTCTAGGATATTTGGATACGTTTGCCCCCCGAATCCTTAGCGAACGCTCGCTGCCCACCGACCTTGTGTCGGTGGAAGCCAACGTTGAGTTTGAAGGATCGCACCGCCATTTCTCAACTTCCTTCACCACCGGCGCAAGGCCGGTGGGATCGCGGCAACAATAACACTCTGGTATCCGATTCCCGGCTTCGCTAAGGATTCGGGCTGCCCTGTTTTTTAGCTTGCGATGTATATTATAACATTATAATGTCTTCATGTAATCAAGGAGGAAGCGGGATGACGAGTTCCGAACGAGAGGCGGCCGCCGACGTGATCAAGGCTATGGCGCACCCGGTCCGGCTGGGGGTTGTTGATCTCCTGTCGGGCGGCGAGAAGACATGCACGGAGCTGTTCGAGGCCTTGGGCTGCAGCCAGTCGCTGATGTCACAGCAGCTGAAGATCCTGTGCAGCCAGGGCCTGGTGCGCGTTCGCAAGGAGGGCACCGTCAAGTTCTGCACCCTTCAGAACCGCGATTTCCTGAAACTGTTCGATTGCATGCACAATCATCTTCGGCAGTTTCTTCATTTCAAAGACTAACAAGAGGAGTTCAGCCATGGTAGCGAGGAAGATCATCATTGTCGGCGGGGTTGCCGGGGGTGCCAGCGCGGCAGCACGCGCGCGGCGGCAGAGCGAGGCGGCGGAAATCATCCTGTTCGAGCGCGGGCCGAATGTGTCGTTCGCCAACTGCGGGCTGCCCTATCACATCGGCGGGGAGATCGCCGAGCGCAACCGCCTGCTCGTCACCACCCCGGCGCAGCTTCGCACCCGCTTCCGGATCGACGTGCGCACCCGCAGCGAGGTTGTTGGCATCGACCGGGCGAAGAAGACGGTGATGGTCCGGGATCTCTCGGACGGGCGTGTCTATCACGAGTCCTATGATGCGCTGGTGCTCAGCCCCGGCGCCGAGCCGGTGCGTCCGCCGATCCCGGGGATCAACAGCGGCCTGGTGCTCTCGCTTCGCAATCTCGAGGACATGGACCGCATCATCGGGGCGCTCGCCGGCAAGACGCATGTCACCGTGGTGGGCGGGGGCTATATCGGCCTCGAGATGGCCGAGGCGCTACGCCGCCTCAAGCGCGATGTCGCCCTCATCGAGCTCGCGCCGCAGGTCATGGGCCCGGCGGATCCGGAAATGGCTTCCATTCTCAACCAGGAACTGAAGCTCAACGGCGTGGACCTCCGCCTGGAAACGGCCGTCACCGCTTTCGCGGAGGCGGAAGACGGGCTCCGGCTGACACTCAGTTCCGGCGAGACGCTATCCACCGGCCTTGCCATCCTGGCCATCGGCGTCAAGCCGGAAACGGGCCTTGCCAAGGCCGCCGGACTCGAGCTCGGCCCCCGCGGCGGCATCCGCGTGAACGACCGCATGCAGACATCCGATGCGGACATCTACGCGGTCGGTGACGCGGTCGAGGTGACGGATCTGATGACCCGTCACCCCGCGCTGATCCCGCTCGCCGGACCGGCCAACCGCCAGGGGCGTATCGCCGCCGACAACATCTGCGGCCGCGATGTGCGCTACCGCGACACGCAGGGCACCGCGATCTGCAAGGTGTTCAACCTGACGATCGGCATGACCGGTCTCAGCGAGAAGAGCGCCCGGCGCGAGGGAATCCCGTTCGAGAAGGTTTATCTGCACCCCGCCAACCACGCCACCTACTATCCGGGAGCCTCCGCCATGAGCATCAAGATGCTATTCGCCCCGGAGACCGGGCGGATCCTCGGCGCGCAGGCGGTCGGGGCCGAGGGGGTGGACAAGCGCATTGATGTGCTGGCGGTCTCCATACGGGCGAAGCTGACCGTGTTCGACCTGGAGGAACTCGAGCTCTCCTACGCGCCGCCGTACGGATCGGCCAAGGATCCGGTCAACATGGCGGGCTTCATTGCCGCGAATGCACTGCGTGGCGATGTCAAGCTGTGTCACGCCGCCGATGTGATCAATCCCCAGCCGGGACAGAAGCTGCTGGATGTGCGAACGCCGGAGGAATTCGCGCTTGGCACCATTCCCGGCGCGATCAACATACCGGTGGATGAACTGCGCGACCGGCTCGGGGAACTCTCCAGGGACCGGGACTACCTGGTCTTCTGCAAAGTGGGACTGCGAGGCTATCTGGCCTGCCGCATCCTTGTCCAGAACGACGTCCGCTGCCGCAATCTCAGCGGGGGATACACAACCTACCAGCGGACGGCGGAACTGCCTGCCGCCGTGATGCCCGAGGAGCATTCCCCGAGGAACGACTCGGATGACCAGGACATGCCAGCGGCCACCGGTACGAATACCGTCAACATCGTCGCCACGGTCAATGCCCGTGGCCTCCAGTGTCCCGGTCCTATCATCCAGCTCAAGAACGCGGTGGACGGCGTCCGGGCTGGCGAGGCCGTCTGCATCAGCGCCACGGACCCGGGCTTTGCGGCCGATGCCCCGGCATGGTGCCGATCAACCGGCCACAAGCTGGAGTCGATCGAACCCGGTGATCACGGGAGCTATCGCGCCATTGTCGTCAAGCGCGATGCGCCATCCGGCGGCATACCGGGGCCTACGGCCGGCAGAGGCATGACCAACGTCATCTTCAGCAGCGATTTCGACAAGGCGGTCGCCGCGTTCATCATCGCGGGCAGCGCCATCTCCGCCGGGTATACCGTCACCCTCTTCTTCACGTTCTGGGGCCTGAACATCCTGCGCAAGGCCGGTCCGGTTACGGCGAAGAAGACCCTGATCGAGAAGATGTTCGGCTTCATGATGCCGAAGGGCCCCGACAAGCTCGCGCTCTCGAAGATGAATATGGGGGGGATGGGACTGGCGATGATCAAGGGGATTATGCGCAGCAAGAACGTGATGTCCCTGCCGACGCTGATTGAGCAGGCCCGGCAAAGCGGGGTTCGGCTGGTTGCCTGTTCCATGTCCATGGACCTGATGGGAATCAAGCGCGAGGAACTGATGGACGGCGTGGAGGAAGGCGGTGCGGCCCTCTATATTGACAGCCTCAGCCGCAGCAGCGCCAATCTTTTCATCTGACGGGTTTAATTCGTGGTTGCATTTCCATTGCACGGGGCGTACCATCCCCAGAACGTGAAACTTATGGAGGCGCGATGAAAAGTTTTTTGAATTTCGGGTTGGCATTGGTTCTGGCGGGTCTGGTCAGCGGCTGCGAATGGGACGGCAGCGGCAGCGAAGGGTCATGGAACGACAGCTATAGCTGGATCAACTTCAGCGGGTTATACCGTGGAAGTAACGGGCCGATCGTCGGTAATTTCACCACCGCCACGGTAACGGATGATGCCCCGGATACCACGCCGGTAAACGTCGTCAACAACGAGAACGGGGGAACCGCCCCGGATGGACAGACCGTTCTGAACGGAGTTCTGGCGCACAAACCCGGGATCACGCCCGGATCGGTCACGATTGTCTTTCTGGTCGGCTCGCCAGGCGGATCGAGCGGAACCGCTACGGATAATGGAAGCGGTGTTCTGAGCGGCAGCGTGAATCTTGTGGGACTGGATCCCTCCTCGGCACTGCCCATGACCGGCACCATCAATTACGATACCGGTGCCTGGACACTGAACCTGAGCAGCCCCGGCTTGCTTTCGCCCTCGCCGATCCGGATCAGCTACACCTACAGCGCGACGGCGGCGGCGACCGGCGGGACCGGCTCGTCCACCCTCAGCATTGCCGGTGGCGATGTGAACACCATGCTGGTGGAACAGGTCGGCAACCGCCTGCGGTTCGTGGACAGCAACGGCAATGAGTACAGCGGGGTCCTGAGCGTGGTGTCGCTGGCGGGCGGCGACCGGACCGGACTCTCCTCCGGCGATGTGAGCGCGACGTACGAGGTCAAGGGAACTGCCGCCGGGAAGACGATCAAGATCACCGGCAGCTTTACCGGTGCCTATGTTGCACCGGGCTCATCCAGCGACGCGGGTGAGTCTTCAACGGCATCGGTCCTGTACGGTTCGATGACCCGTCGGATCATCGAGGGGATCTGGATGCAGCCAGGCGGCACCGCGGATGTCAAAGGGGTGGCCCCGTCACTCACCGTGGCGGTGACGACGACACACTAGCACCGGTCAGGATTGTGAGAAAAGGCTTTCAAACCGCAGCCATCCTTGCCGGTCTCGCGACCCTTCTCCTGTCCGCGTGCAGCTTGATCGCCGACGACGGGAAACCCGAGCCTCCTCAGCCTGCCGCGGCGGGCAATACACTCACCCTTGACAGCAAGACCTTCGTCAACGCGGTGGTGACGACCAACGCGACCGGCATCACCGTGCGCCACGACAAGGGCATTTTCTCGCTGGATTTCCTGGAAATGACCGATGAGGACCAGGCGCGCTTCGGATATGATCCGGCTGCCGATCCGCGGCAGACCCCATCCCGCCTGGAGGCACCCCAGGGGCTGGAGGATTCCAGGCGGCAGGCCGCCGCGACTCAGATGATCATCCGAGCCGCCGAACAGCGCGGTATCCCCGTGGAGCTGAACATCCGTAAGCGGCGCGGCCCCTACGCCATTGCCGATGGGTTCACTCAGGAAAGGCGCATGGCGGCGAGCGAGCGCCAGATCACCATCGAACGGCTCAAGGGCCCCGGCATGAAGAACCGGGATGAGGCGGCAACCCGGACGGGAATGCACCCCGTCATCGAGAAGACCCCCCTGGAACTGGTGGTCCTGGACGCGGAGAAGGATCTCGCCTCCGGCACCCCGTGGAAGGGGATGCTTTATCCGGCCGGACTGGACTACCTCGGACGTCCTGTCTTTATCAGGAACGCGTCCCTGATTCCGGCGTTTCGGCGAGGCGAATATCCTTCCATGACGGCCAAGACGGCATTTACAACGGGACTGCTCCACGGGGTCACGCTTCCGGTCCGCTATTTCAACATCATGGATTACGCGTTACTGCCGAAGCCGCACCGGAGTGCGGTCTACTGGGGCGGCGTCGCGACCGGCGTCTACGGCACCCTGGGACTGATCATCATCCTGCTTGTCAAACGCAAGCGCAAACCGGTCCCCGCCCCCCAGCGACAGTTCAATCTTCCAACATAAGAGAGGAGTTTCAGAATGCCGAAATTGCGAGATATCGAAACCGTGCTGATCATCGGGTCCGGGCCTATTATCATCGGACAGGCCTGCGAGTTTGACTATTCCGGAACCCAGGCCTGCAAGGCACTGCGCGAGCTTGGCTACCGGATTGTCCTCGTCAACTCCAATCCGGCCACGATCATGACCGATCCCGGCATGGCCGATGTCACGTATATCGAGCCGCTGACCATTGAATCGCTTGAGAAGATCATTGCCAAGGAGCGCCCCGATGCGCTGCTGCCGAACCTGGGAGGGCAGTCCGCACTGAACCTGTCCTCCGATCTCGCCAAGCACGGGATCCTCGATCGCTACGGCGTGAAGGTGATCGGCGTCAAGCTCGACGCCATCGAGCGTGGCGAGGACCGGGTCGCGTTCAAGAACACGATGGACCGGCTCGGCATTGAAATGCCGCGCAGCACGGCGGTGTACAACGTGGAGGACGCCGAGAAGGCGGCGGCGGATCTCGGGTATCCGGTGGTGATCCGTCCGGCCTACACCATGGGCGGGACCGGCGGCGGGATTGTCTACAACATCGAGGAACTGCGGGTGATCGCTTCCCGCGGCATTGCCGCCAGCCGGGTCGGCCAGATCCTGGTGGAGGAATGCGTGCTGGGCTGGGAGGAACTGGAACTGGAAGTGGTGCGCGACGCGGACAACCGGCTCATCACCGTCTGCTTTATCGAGAACATCGATCCCATGGGAGTCCACACCGGCGATTCCTTCTGTGCGGCACCGATGCTGACGATCAGCGCGGAACTGCAGGCGCGTCTCCAGAAGGCGTCCTATGCGATTGTCGAGGCGATCGAGGTGGTCGGCGGCACGAATGTGCAGTTCGCCCACGATCCGGTCAGCGACCGGGTGGTGGTGATCGAGATCAACCCGCGCACATCGCGCTCCTCGGCGCTGGCCTCCAAGGCGACCGGGTTCCCGATCGCGCTGGTCTCGGCCAAGCTGGCGGGCGGGATGTCGCTGGCGGAGATCCCCTACTGGCGCGACGGGACGCTGGATAAGTACACGCCTTCCGGCGATTACGTCGTCATCAAGTTCGCCCGCTGGGCCTTTGAGAAATTCAAGGGCGTCCAGGACCGCCTGGGCACCCAGATGCGCGCTGTGGGGGAAGTGATGAGCATCGGCAAGAATTACAAGGAGGCGTTCCAGAAGGCGATTCGCGGTCTGGAGAACGGGCGCGACGGTCTCGGATTTGCCAAGGATTTCAACACCCTGCCGCTCGCTGAGATCATGGCGCGGCTTTCCTTCCCGACCAGCGAACGGCATTTCCTGCTGTACGAGGCGCTGCGCAAGGGCGCATCGGTGGAGTCCCTTTTCGAAAAGACCAAGGTCAAGCACTGGTTCCTGGAGCAGATGAAGGAGCTCGTGGAGCGTGAAGAGGAGATCCTGCGCCACCAGGGCGGGCTGCTGCCGGTCGAGCTGCTGCGGGCGGCCAAGAAGGACGGCTTCGGCGATGCCTGCCTGGCACGGCTGCTGGGGGTGACCGAGGAGGCGGTGCGCACCCAGCGCAAGCAGGCGGGAATTGTGGAAGGCTGGCACGCGGTGCCGGTCAGCGGGGTCGAGAATGCGGCGTACTACTATTCCAGCTACAACGCGCCTGACACGGTGCCGGTCTCGGACAATCCGAAAAAGGTGATGATCCTCGGCGGCGGCCCCAACCGGATCGGCCAGGGCATCGAGTTCGACTACTGCTGCGTGCATGCCGCCTTTGCCCTGCGGGCGATGAACTACGAGACTGTGATGGTCAACTGCAATCCGGAAACCGTGTCCACGGACTATGACACCTCCGACAAGCTCTACTTCGAGCCGGTGACGGTCGAGGATGTTCTCCAGA
>CAZGBW010000117.1:0-7800 GCA_964523995.1 uncultured Victivallales bacterium
TCTGGGACCGGATCCGGGCACTGTTTGCGGCGACACCGGAATCGCGGATGCGGGGTTATGATGCAGGGCGTTTTTCATTCAACACGGGTGCCGGGCGGTGTCCCGAATGCGGCGGCAACGGCTACCAGACGGTCGAGATGAGCTTCCTGCCGAATGTCAATGTGCTTTGCGACGCCTGCGGGGGGCGGCGGTTTACCGAGGAGACCTGCCAGGTGACTTACCATGGGCTCAGCATTGCCGATGTCCTGGCGCTCTCGGTGGACCAGGCGGTACCGCTGTTTGAAGCCCACCGGGACGTTCACCGGGCGCTTCGGCTGCTACAGGATGTCGGACTCGGGTATCTGACACTCGGGCAGCGCAGTCCCACCCTGAGCGGGGGCGAGGCGCAGCGGATCAAGCTGGTGACGGAGCTCGCTCGCACGGCCAGCCAGCAGCAGGCGCTGTACGTGCTTGATGAGCCAACGATCGGTTTGCACATGGGGGATGTGGCCAACCTTGTCCATGTCCTGCACCGGCTGGTGGAGGCGGGTGGCAGCGTCATCATCATCGAGCACAACCTGGATGTGATTGCGGAGGCTGACTGGGTGATTGACCTGGGTCCCGAAGGGGGCGCGCGCGGCGGGCAGGTCACCGGCGTCGGTACCCCGGAGCGGATTGCGCGGCTAAAACGCTCGCATACCGGGCGATTTCTCGCCCGCCACGGCCGGACGTCCTAGGGGGTGAGCACCTTGCGGACGGCGGCGATCAAATCGTGCGGCATGGAACTGAAGAGGTAGGTGCTCACGAACTGCGCGTTATCCCCGGCTGGCTTGGAGGTACGGCTCTCGTCGTGCACAATCACCGGGATATGCCGGGTGTTCGGCATCGTCTTGATCAGCCGGGCGACCAGGGTTCCATTCATGTTCGGCAGCATTTCCTTCATGACGATGGCATCCGGGCGGCTGGACACGGATTTCTCGAGCACTTCCGGGCCCGTGCAGGCCAGTTCCACCTCGAACCCGCAGCCCTTGAACATCGGCACGTAGAGGTCGCTCATGACCTTGTCGTCCTCGCCAAGGACGACACGGCGCTGGACCGGTACCGGAGGCGGCTCGGCGCGTTCCTTTTCGGCCAGTTTCCGTTGATCATGATCGGCAATGATATCCCGGATTTTCCGGATCAGATCCAGTTCGGAACAGGGTTTCGGCAGAAAACCGTCAACGGCAACCGTGTCAAAGAAATCCTTCATGGCCGCGCGGGCGGTAAGAACCAGGACGGGATGCTTCAGGGACCCGTCGGCGTTCGAAATGCGCTTCAGGAAGCCGATGCCCCCCATACCGGGCATGTTGATGTCCAGCACGACCGCGTCGGGTTCCAGCGTCCGCAGGACGTCAAGACCCTCTTCCGCGCTGGCGGCGGTATGGACATCGAATTGCTCGTGAATCAGGAAATCGCGGATGATCCTTGCCAGATGCTTGTCATCATCAATAAAGAGGATAATCTTCTTTTTTTCGCTCATAATCACCTCATGTTCTGCGGCCGAATCTACGTTGCACTTCACAGGAAAGCAAGCTAAATCCGTCAGGTCCTGTGGATCGGGGGATTCCGGCCATTAACCAACTTATGGTATCCGTTATGCTGTGGCAGTAACGCAAGGTCCACGGCGCACGCCAGGTCCTCCGGCTGGGTGGTTTTAAGGAACACCGGGACGTCGAAATCCAGCAGGATACTGGATTTTGCCTTGGAGGGTGCCTCCTCGGACAGTAAAAACAGGGGAAGGGTCCGCAGCAGCGCATCGGCTTTGATGTGCATGATGATTTCCATGCCGTCCATATCGGGGATCAGCGAGTCCACGATCACGATATCCAGATTCCCGTCGCGGAGCATCTGGAGCGCAATCTGCCCGCTCTCGTGGCAGACCGTGCGATAGCCGTGCCGTTGCAGGGCGGGTACGATTTCCGAGCGGAGCCCGGAGTCGTGCGCGACAATCAGGACCTGCGGGGGAGGCTCGGTCGGAAGCCAGAGAGAGACCTGCGTTCCGGAATCCGCCCCGGGGGGAGGACTGGCGATCTCCAGCGCCCCCTGGTGGAGCTCGGTGATCTCCTTGGCGATGGAAAGACCGAGTCCGGTACCGCCGACCTGTTCCCCGACACGGAAAAAACGCTCGGTGACACGATTGAGATACTGCGCTGGAATTCCAGCTCCCGAGTCGGTGATGCGGCAGCAGATGCCATCGGTCCCCTGATGATTGCGCGCAAGAATCGCGATTGAGATGAAGCCGCCTGCGGGGGTGAACTTGATGGCATTCCCGAGGATATTCGTGATCACCCGTTCGACTTTGGCGGCATCGCACAGGACGAACCCCGAAGCGGCGTCCGGCTCCATCCGGAGGGTCAGCGCGGCGTCCTCAATTTCCATCCGGAGGGCCTCCGCCGTCCATTCGACCATGCTCCGGAAGGGGATGCAGGCCCTGTTCAGCTTCAGGCTACCGGACTCGATGCGGCTGAGGTCGAGAATGTCGCAGATGGTGCGATCCAGTCGCCAGCAATCCTCCAGCATCATGGTCAGGTAGCTGTAGACTCCGTCGCCGACCTGGCCGGCAACGCCACGCATCAGGTTCTCGGTGGCATGAATCAGGGAGGTGAGCGGTGTGCGCAGTTCATGGGATACATTCGAGACAAAACGGCTTTTGGCCGTGTCATGCTCGTGCAGCTTGCGGATCGCCTCGCGCAGATCCTCTTCCGCATGCGTCCGCTCGGCGATCTCGCTCTTGAGATCCCGGTTGCTGGTTTCCAGGTCGGCGGTGCGTTCCGTGATCAAATCCTCAAGGTGATCCTGGTAGAGCCGCAGGGCCTCCTCGTCCTCCCGCCGCTTTGTGGTGTCGGCAAAGGAGTAGACCAGGTTGGTGATGGTCTGATCCTCATCCACGCTGCTCGTGATGGAGGTCTGCACGTAGAACGTGCCGCCGTCGGCGCGCCGGGCCTTGAGTTCACCGTTCCAGGTCCGCTTGACCAGCGCGTCCTCCACCGAGAGCGCGAATTCCTGCGGATCGCAGAACAGGCCGTGCATCTTGAGGCAGGGAAGATCGGTTGCGGATGACCAATTCCAGAGCCGGCGCATGGCGGGATTGACGTAGCTGATGACGCCGCTCGTGTCCGAGATGGCGATCCCGCTGCCTGCGTTCTGCACGGCCCCCTGCTCAACCCGGATTGTCTCCTCCAACTCGCGCCGTTGCGTGATGTCGCGGATAAAGAAGCAAAGGACGGGCAGGGGGGCCAGCTTCAGGCAGGTCACCGAGATTTCAGCCGGGAAAAGACTGCCGTCGCTCCGGATACAGTGGGCCTGGAGGAGGGTGAACCGTTCCGAATTCACATTCTCGATCACGGTGGAGAGAATGTCGCTGCTCGCCCCGGCAATCAGGCTGCCGACGGCGAGGCCGAGGATGGCATCGCGGCGAAGGTCGAAAAAACGGAGTGCGCGCTCATTGGCGTTGGTAATGGTCCCGTTGAAATCGGTGAGCAAGGCCGCGTCGTAAAGCGATTGCAGCAGAAGGTTGAAATCCTCCGAGGTGGTCCCCCCGGAGTCGGTGAAGCTGATGCGACTGCTTTCGCCTTGGGACCCGGTCGCACTCGTCCGTGCGCGCTCATCCAGAAACAGATCAATTCGCATGGTGCGTGTAAATTTGCCATACGTTTTCACACCGCGATTCTGAATCGTCCGTTGATTTTGCACAAGAAAAATATTTTAAATTTCGTCAATTACAGGCTTGCGCGACGGCGCGGGTTATGCGAGATTAGCTGGCAATTAATTGCAAACGGTGGAGCGGATGCTCTGCTGGCTGCCATTCGCTATTGCGCTGTAGACGGTGTGCTTCGGCCGTGGCGCTGCGGGTGGCAGTAACTGCGCGTGTCAGTTCGGAAGCATTACAGGAGGGATGGTCAGGGATGGCAAGGAACAGTACGAGGAAGGCAAAGGGTAAGATCGTGCGCCGGCTTGGCGTGAACATTTTCGGCAACCCGAAGTACGAGCGTCTGCTCGAGAAACGGCCGAATCCCCCTGGAATGCATGCGCGGCGCCGCGGGCGGCTTTCGGATTACGGCACGCAGCTGGTTGAGAAGCAGAAACTGCGTTTCCACTACGGGCTGGCGGAGCGCCAGTTCGCCACCCTTTTTGTAAAAGCCAAGGCCATGCCTGGCATTACCGGTGACAACATGTTGATCCTGCTGGAGCGGCGTCTTGACAATGTCGTGTACCGGATGGGGATGGCGGCGACGCGGGCGCAGGCCCGGCAGCTGGTCCGGCATGGGCATCTGGCATTGAACGGGCGCAAGGCGTCCACACCGTCGCAGTTCGTGAGCGCCGGGGACAAGATCACGGTGAAGGATCGCAAGTCGAGCCAGACGATGGTGCACGATGCGCTGGCGGCCAATCACCGCGATGTGCCTTCCTGGCTGATGGCGGACGAGAAGGCCAGCGCCGGGATGGTGGTACGGCTGCCGGAACGCTCGGAGATCCCGACCGTGGCCGACGAGCAGCTCATCGTCGAGTTCTACTCGAAGTAGCCGCACCGGTCGCGAAGCACGAGCCAGCAAACACCCTGCAGGGTTTCCTGCGGGGTGTTCTCATTTCGGGGTGCGGAGGGCATCCGGAAACGGGCAGGTGGAGCAACCCGCGCGCTCGGTAAGGCAGAAGTCGTGGAAAATCTGCATCAGCCCCTGCTGCCGCAATCCGCTTTTGGCATATAACGACGGGTTGTGATCCCGCCCCAGCAGCCGGTAGGCGGTCTGGCGCATGATGCTATTGCTTTGTTCGGGGGGAATTGCCACCAGCATCGGGGTGATATCGGTACCGCCAGAGGCAAGCAGTGGCAATGCCACATTCGTGAACCAGGCGGCGAGCCTGGCGCTGCCGACCAGGGCGGTCGGCGTGGAAAGCCGGGTGGAGGCGGGGCCGAGATGGAACAGCCAGTGGTCAAGCGGTGGGGTGGCTGCAAACAAGGGGGCGATGGCGTCCAGGCCTCCGCCATGCCCGAGCCTGGAGCGCAGGCGATCGAGAAGTGGTTCCCGGTGGCCGGCAAAAAGCCCGGCGGCGGCGGCAAGGCGACGGATGGGGTGGTTCTGCGGACGCAGGGCGGAAAGCGTCCAGGCGTCCGGTGGGAGACGCGCGGCGCTCCAGCGGGATTGCAGCGGCCACCAGGCGTCCCAGACGTGCCGGAAAAAGGCGCGGGTTTCCGGAGTCCAGCGCGGGGACGGGGTATCGGGCAGCAGTCCGGAGACACCGAGAAGCAGGGCGTAGGCGTCGAGCGGGGGCAGGGGGGCGAGGGCCTCCGTCGGAACCCGGTCGGCAAGCGCGCGGAAACCGCCGCTGTTTTGCTTGTATCCAAGGGCTGCCATGGTTTCCCGGTAGAGAATGGTGCTGGCATCCAGGAGTCGGAACTGGGCGGCGAACCGGTTGGCTTTCTGCTCCATCCGGAACGCGCCTGCCGCTTCAAGCATGGAGGCAATCCGGTCCGGGTGCCAGCCGCGGATCGCCTCGGCGCAGGGACCGTTATCACCGGTGGCGGCGTAGGGATAGGCCGTCAGGTCCACGGCATCCATCGAGAACGACGGAATGGCGGCAAGCGCGTCACGCAGGGATATCTCGACCGAGCCGGGGGGAAGAGCGGGGGATGTGGTGCCGACGGGGCTGAAGGTCACGTGGGCGATCACGCGACGGTAGCGGGGATCGGCAGAGTGACCATGGCGGCTCCAGTCCGCCGGATGAATATGGATCTCGATATCGCCGCGCAGCAGGCGGGAGTCCGGGCCGCTGATGGAAAGCGTGGCATCCAGGAAATCCGGGCCGGCTTCGAGGTTCCATCGCCCGGGGGAAATGACGGTAACCGTCTCGCCGTCGCGGGTCCTGAGGCCGGCGGGGCGCAGGGCGGCATCAAACCAGATACATTGCAGATGACGCTCGGTATGGGAGAATCCGCTGGCGGCCGGCGACTGGCGGATGCAGGCACAGGGGGCGGATGTCAGGGCGCGGTAGGTATCCGCTGCCGCGAACCGGATTTCCGACGGAACGGTATAACGAGGGTTCGATGCGTGCATGAAGCCGGGTGCTCCTCTCCTTGAATTTCAGTTCTTGAATTTACGATATACGTTAGAAGGCCTCGCGTCGTGGCAAGGTATAGGGAAACGGTGCGGCGGTAGGTGCGGCGGGATGGGATCTGGAAGACGTGGCCGCCTGGCCGGTCCCGGCCAGGCGCAGTAACGCGAGTGTAGCGCGATATGGCGTATTCATGGCGAGAACACTAGCCGCTTGCGGGATTGCAGGCAACCGGATTCCTCTTTTAAAACACCCCGCGTGCCAGTTTTCTTGATTCCGCGAGCGTTAGGGTATAGGATGGCCGCTTATTGCCGTATACAGTACTGCATTTGTAGCAAACGGGGGTGCGTGGTGAGTAAATGGAACTGGAAAGAGAAGCGCGAGAAAAACGCTTTTCTGGCATTGGAGGATGGCTCTGTCTTCCGCGGGTATTCCGTGGGTGCGGCGGCGGACGCGGTTGGAGAAGTCGTGTTCAACACGGGGATGAGCGGCTACGAGGAGATCGTGAGCGATCCGTCCTATGCCGGGCAGTTTGTGACGATGACGTATCCGGAGATCGGCAACACCGGCATCAATGCGGCGGATATGGAGTCACGCAAGCTGTTCCTGAACGGCTTCCTGATGCATTCGATCAACGAGACCAGCAACTGGAGGGCGGACGAATCGCTGCAGGAGGCACTGGTTGCGCGCGGCATCCCGGCGCTGGCCGGGCTTGATACGCGGGCCTTGACTTGCAAGCTGCGCGATACGGGAACGCTCAAGGGCTGCCTTGCCGTAGAGGGCAGGCTGTCGGAGGCGGAGGCGATTGCCAAGGCAAAGGCATGGGAGGGCCTGGATGGCCAGGATTATGCCTCTCGGGTCACCTGCGAAGCGCCCTATGCCTGGGATCCTGACGGGAAGAAGACATCGTCCTGGGGGTTCTCGGAGACGCTGCCGGTTGCGGATTTGAAGGTTGTCGCCTACGATTTCGGGATCAAGTGGAATATCCTGCGCAACCTGCGCCAGTGCGGGATGAATGTGACGGTGGTGCCCGCGAAGACGGCGGCGGCGGAGGTCCTGGCGATGAAGCCCGACGGGGTATTCCTCTCCAACGGACCGGCCGATCCGGCGGCGGTGACCTACGCGGCGGAGGCGATCCGCGCGATGCTGGGCAAGGTGCCGCTGATGGGCATCTGCCTAGGGCACCAGCTTCTGGGCATCGCGCTGGGCGGGAAGACCTACCGGCTGAAGTTCGGGCATCACGGGATCAACCACCCGGTCATGAACCTGGCGACACGGGCGGTGGAAGTGACCTCGCAGAATCACAATTTCGCGATTGATATGCAGAGCCTCGGGGCGGACGTGGAGATCACGCACCTGAATCTGAACGACAACACGGTTGAAGGGCTGCGCAGCCTGAAGGTGCCGGCGTTCTCGGTGCAGTATCACCCCGAGGCGGGCCCCGGTCCACACGACCCGTTCTATCTCTTCAAGCAGTTCCGCTCCCTGATGAAGGCCTGAGTTCTCATGACTCGGCAACGTTGATAACGGCAAGGCGTCGTCTCGTATCACTCTGTATCACGGGATGAGCCAAGCGATTGTCTCTTCCAAATTTGTTATTGTTTCATTCGGGTGAAAACCTAGAATGCGACTTCAGTCTCAGTGTGTGTGTGTGGTTAAATTGAAGAAGGGGGGGGTATGAGCGTGATCAATGAATTCAAGGAATTTGCCGTGAAGGGCAATGTTGTGGAT
>CAZGBW010000118.1:0-2850 GCA_964523995.1 uncultured Victivallales bacterium
ACGAGGGTGGCCTGGGCATCCATGTCGCCGACAACGGGCCAGGCATCCCCGAACAAGTCCGTCATAATCTCTTCGAGGCGTTCTCGACGCACGGCAAACAGAATGGACTGGGACTCGGCATGGCCATTACCCATTCGATCATTACCGCCCATGGGGGGACGATTCGCTTCGAAACCGAGACGGGTCGCGGGACCACCTTCCATATCCACCTGCCGGATCGGGCTCCGGCGGATAGCGGGAGCGGATGCCTGTCCTAGTACGATTTCGCGAAGACCACGCGTCCAGGGCTCGGGAGCCCGCACACCACGCAGACTCCGGCGCCGCCAGCCTGCCGGTCTTGCGGGATGCACCGGATCGTCACCGATAGTTCGTCGTTGATCCTCTTCTCGCACGCGGATCCGTCGCACCAGTGCGCCATGGCGAATCCGCCGTGCGCCTCGGGCTGTTCCTTGTTTACCGGCGTGAAGAACGCGGTGAACTCATTCCACGGGTCAATCTCACGGGTATGCTCGCGCCTTAACGCAACCGCACGTTCGAAAAGGGTCCGCTGGATATCGTCCAGAAGTGCCGTCACCCCTTCCGCAAAAGCCGCCGAGCTTTGGTTGAAGCGGTCCTGGCGGGTCTTGTCGCGCCGGTAGACGAAAACGGAATCGGACGCCATATCCCGCGGGCCGACCTCCAGGATCAGCGGGATCCCCTTCTTGATCCAGTTCCAGCTCTTCTCGCCGCCGTTCATGTCGCGCCGGTCGACCACCACATCGAGCCGCCGCTCGTGATACATGACGGTACGCAGCCGCGCCGCGACCTGGTCGCAGTACGCCAGGACCGACGCTTCCTCCTCCGGCTTGCGAACGATCGGCAGGATGGCGATATGCGAGGGCGCCAGGCGCGGCGGCATCACCATCCCGTCATCATCGGCATGGGTCATGATCATCCCGCCGATCAAGCGTGTCGAAACCCCCCAGGAGGTCGTCCAGGCGTGCTCAAGATTACCCTCGCGCGACTGGAACTGGATGTTGGAGGCTTTCGCGAAATTCTGCCCGAGAAAATGACTGGTCCCTGCCTGCAGGGCCTTGCGATCCTGCATCATCGCCTCGATGCAGAAGGTGTTGTCCGCGCCGGGAAACCGCTCGCCAGCGGTCTTCTCGCCGGTCAGTACCGGCATGGCCATATAGGTCTCGGCAAAGGTCTTGTAGACCTCCAGCATCTTCAGGGTTTCCTCCCAGGCCTCCGCGCGCGTCTCATGGGCGGTATGACCTTCCTGCCAGAGGAACTCCGTCGTGCGCAGGAACATCCGCGTCCGCATCTCCCAGCGTACAACATTAGCCCACTGGTTGATCAGAATAGGCAGATCGCGGTAGCTCTGCACCCATTTCGCATAGGTGGCACCGATGATGGTTTCCGAGGTAGGCCGCACGACCAACGGCTCTTCCAGCTCGCCGGCCGGTACCAGCTTCCCTTCCGGGGATAGCTCCAGGCGGTGATGGGTCACGACGGCGCATTCCTTGGCAAACCCTTCCACATGCGCCGCCTCTTTCTCAAGGAAGCTCAGCGGAATGAACAACGGGAAGTACGCGTTCACATGCCCGGTGGACTTGAACATCTCATCCAGCGCCCCGCGGATGTTCTCCCAGAGCGCGTAGCCCCATGGCTTGATCACCATGCAGCCGCGCACCGGACTGTTCTCCGCCAGTTCCGCCGCCTTGACCACCTGCTGATACCATTCCGGATAATTCTCGACACGCGTCGGCGTAATCGCCGTTTTTGCTGTTTTTGCCACCGTCAACCTCCCGCTATTCCGATTTTGATGTGATTCCCTAATCTGCCATACCACGGGGAGTCTGGCAATGCGTCAATTCAATAAAGGATGGATCCGCGGTATACCGTTGCCCTAAAGCAATGCCGGGTCCACCTCGGCCAGATTCTGTACGATCCAGTCGGCGGCGGAAACATCCTGCACCGGCAGGCCCGGCCGCGCCAGTGCCACGCAGCGCATACCGGCCGCCTTGGCGGCGCGGACCCCGGCGGCAGAGTCCTCGAACACGACACACTCTGCCGCTGGCACCTGCAGCCGTTCCTGCGCCATCCGGAAACAGGTGGGATCCGGCTTCCCGGGGCCATACTGTTCCGCGCCAATGAAAAAGCCGACAGAAGCACCGATCCCCATTTTCCGGATGGCCTTCTCGATATCCGCGCAGGGAGAGCCGGAGACAATGCAGACCGGAACCATGGTTGCAAGGGTTTCCAGCAGTGCCACGGAACTGTGGATCACGACATCGCCCTGCTGCTCGTATAGGCCTTCCATTTCGGCCCGCAGTGCAACTTCCATCGCCTCGATCGTCACTCCCGGCAGGGGGAAGCGTCTCATGATATCGGCATAGACCTGTCGCCATGAGTGCCCATACACGATGGCCAGGATCATTTCATGGGTTGCCGCGAACCCCTGCTTCCCAAGATACCGACGCGTCCCCTCCACCCAGAGGATTTCCGAGTCCATCAGGGTCCCGTCCAAATCGAAAATCGCCGCTTTCACCCCGTAGCCTTTCCCTTGCCATGTTTTTACACTCTCTCCAGGCGGGAGTCTTATACCCGATCGCGCGGGGTTGCGCATCCATAAAATTCAATCACGTCCTGTTCCGTCTTCGGCGATTCTGCGGTTGACCGTTGTTCCTGAAATGATTTATACATGCGCCATGACCTCAGGCGAACGTATTCACATCCCCCTGCGCACCGCACTGGCCATGATCGGGCGCTATGCACGGATGAAGCTGCTCGTGCAGGTCCGCTCCGTTGCATTCATCATCCTGTACCTGGCCGGCTTCCAGATCCTGGTCCTGCGGGAGACGCCTT
>CAZGBW010000118.1:2950-7733 GCA_964523995.1 uncultured Victivallales bacterium
ATGCTGCTGGAACGTTACCCCGAAGCCCTGGTGTCTACCGTCGGCATCGGCGTCGGTCTGGCGGTGATGGCTGGAATGGTCCGCTTCTATTACGGCCTTTCGCTGAAGCCGTTCATCTTCACGATCATTCCGGCGCTGCTGTGTCTTTCGGCGTATTGCGCGCGCGATGAATCCCTTGCTTCCATTCTGGGACTGGCGTGGGATACCGGGGCGGTGACCACCGGCCCGGTCACGGTCCCCCTGGTCCTGGCGCTGGGAATCGGCGTTTCCCGCTCATCGTCCCGGCACAAGAATTCCGGTGGGGGGTTCGGGGTGATCATGCTGGCCTCGGCATTCCCGGTGATGTGTGTGCTGATCCTTGGCATGGCGCTCCATCGGTCCACGCCGGGACCGGTATCCGAGTCGGAGTTCTTCTCGCCGGCGAACCGGGATGCCTCCATGCGCTTCTTCCGGACGGAAGCGCAGTGGCGTAGTCATGCCTTCCAGCGGGGCGGCGAGGCGTCCCGCCGTGCGGTTTGCGACGGGGAGACGGGGTACCGGGAGGCGGTCTTGTCGCTGGGGACCGCGGAAGGGAGGCGGTCTTTGCTGGGATCCATGCCGCTTGCCGAATGGCTGCAGCGGCGGGCCTCTGGCGAGGAGCAGCGCCTGATGGCGGCGGTCGACGGTGCCGCGAATGCCGGGACAAGGAGCCGTGCGGAGGGTTCGGGTGCGATCGCGGTGCAGGAGAGCATCAAGGCCCTGAAGGCGGTGGTACCGCTCTCCCTGCTTCTGCTGACGGTGCTGGTGCTGTTGTTGAAGGCCAGGCCGGGTTACTGGGATGAGACGGTTTTCGGGATCGGCATGGCGGTCGTCGGCATCGCGATTCTTTCGGGTGGAATCCGGATCGGGCTTGCGCCGCTTGGCGATCAGGTCGGACGGCCCCTCCCGCGCATGTTCCGCAGTGTCGCACGGGAGGAAGGACGCCTGTTCCTGGAGAAATTCGATCCCTCCCTGGTCCAGACGGCTTTCGATGCCGATGGCGGCCGGCACCAGTTCTTCTATCTGCAGGATCGCGAAGGCTTGCCATCCGCCGTTCCGTTTGTGCCCTCGCGCTTCGATGCGAAGGCCGGCCGGTACGAGCATATCGTCAGCCGCCCTCCGCTGTTCGGGCCGCAGATGACGACGATAGGGATCGGCCTGGTGTTGTTGTTCGCCTTCGGCCTCGGCTACGGGTCAACGCTGGCGGAGCCGGCGCTCCGGGCCCTTGGCCGGACGGTGGAGGAGGTGACGGCGGGCTCCATCCGGGGGGCGGGGGTGGTCCGTGCCGTCTCGATTGGTGTCGGGTTCGGGCTGATCGCCGGGGTGAGCCGCATCCTGTACGGCATTCCGGTCTTCTGGATGCTCCTTGCCCCGTATCTGCTCGTGCTGCTCCTGACGCGCTGGAGCGAGGAGGATTTCGCCAGTGTGGCATGGGACTGCGGCGGTGTGACCACCGGGGTGATGACGGTACCGCTGGTGATGGCCATGGGGCTCGGTATCGGGGGGGAACTGAATGTCATCGACGGGTTCGGTGTGCTGGCCCTGGCGTCGGTCTATCCGGTGCTGTCCGTGTTGTTGTACGGGATGATCCAGCGATCGCGGCAGCGTCTGGCGCTGCGGGTGATGGAGGAGGGCCATGGCAATGCCTGATACACCCCCAGTGGAAGGTCGGCGTGTCACGCGCATCACCTGCATCGTGAACCAGCGTTTTTCCGCGCGCGCAGTCGAGCCGCTCCAGGCGCTGGGGCTTTGCTCCGGATTCGTGCAGAGCGGCCGGTGCGTGCGCCAGTTCGTCCGCGCCCGCCGCTGGGGCCTGCCGGGAACCACGTCCGAGATCCAGGCGTCGCCGATGGATATTTTCCGGATGACGGTATTGCCAGGGGAGGCGTTCGGGCTTATGCAGTCGCTTGTCCAGGCGCTGGAACTTGACATTCCCGGACGCGGCTCGGTCCTCGCGCAGGAGGCGATCGAATACAGTCTCCGGCCGTTGGAGAACAGGGCGCCGGGTATTGGTCACCATGCCGGGGCACCGGTATCCGGCACCGCCATCTTCAAGGATCTGGCGCTCATCACCGCGATCCTGTCCGATCCTGGCAGCGGCGAGCAGTTCTCCAGGACGGCCCTTGAATTCGGCACCGGGGTTCCCCTCATCACGCTTGGAAGCGGCACGGGCATCCGGAATCGCCTCGGCCTTTTGCGCATCACCATTCCCCCGGAGAAGGAGATCGTCCAGCTAATCGTTCCGGCACACGATGCCACGGGCGTGTTCCGACTGTTGATCGAAAGCACGCGGATCGACCGCCCCGGAGGGGGCTTTGTATACCAGACGCCGGTTGCCTACGGCCTTACGGATGCGCTTATCCGCATTGGACGCCAGCAGCATGCGGCGAGTATCGAGCAGATGATCGCGGTCCTGGATGAGATCAAGCGGGGTACTGCATGGCGCAAGCGGTTTTGCATGGAAGAGTCGCGTGCAGGCGATGTCCATGGTCTCCATGGGAATTTCCACGAGGTCTTTTTCGTCTGCGCGGAGGGCGGCGCGTCCGCGCTGGTCGCCGCCGCCATGCAAGGTGGCGGGGGTGGTGCAACCATCACGCGCGCCGGACGCGTCGCGGCCGGCGCCGAGGGGGAGATCACCGCCCGGGAGCAGGGGGTCGTCTGTGTTGCTCCGGAGGTCGCGCGGAATGTCGTCACGGCGATTCTCGGGGCCGCCGCGGATATCGGCGATTCCACATGTGTTGTGCAGGTCATGGACGCGCCGTCGGCATTCGCCTACCGGCGAGGAACCCGATAACAAGGCCGGAGGACGGCGGAGCGGAAGGAGTCGATATGTTGGAAATGCGAGTGAAACGACTGAATGCGGATGCAAGGCTGCCGGCGTATGCGCATCCTGGGGATGCGGGGCTGGATCTTTTCGCCGATGAGGCGCTGGCGTTGGCGCCGGGGGAGAGTGCCGTGGTGAAAACGGGAGTGGCCATCGCCCTGCCGCCAAACACGGAGGGCCAGGTGCGTCCGCGCAGCGGACTGGCGGCGAAACACCGGATCTCCGTCCTGAACACCCCCGGGACGATTGATGAGGGATACCGCGGGGAGGTGGGGGTGATCCTGGTGAATTTCGGGAAATCCGTGTTTCAGGTTGAAAAAGGAATGAAGATTGCGCAGCTCGTCATCAAGCCGGTGCTGCGGGTGGCCGTCACGGCCGTGGACAGTCTGGACGAAACCACCCGCGGCGCGGGCGGATTCGGCTCAACCGGCATCTGAACCGCGAGCGACGCGGCCCCGCCTATTCCTTGCCGCTCCAGCAGTAGGTGCATATTTTTTCGGGCGGAAGCCCGATCGCCTCGAGCAGGTCCTCAAGGGTCTGGAAGCGCAGCGAGGTCAGGTTGAGCCGGCACCGGATCTTATCCACCATGGCGCGATAACGCTCGGTGGTCGGATCCGTGTATTCCCCGAGGTGGCGGTATTCACCGTTCTCGAGTTCCTTGATGGCAATACGCGAGGCAAGCTCGTCTACCGAGCGTGAACGCGAGAAGTTGAGGTATTTGCAGCCGTAGACGAGCGGAGGGCAGGCGGGGCGCATGTGAACCTCCTTGGCTCCATAGTCGGAATAGAGGCGCTGGATGGTGTCCTGGAGCTGTGTGCCGCGGACGATGGAATCCTCGCAGAAGAGCAGGCGGCGTCCTTCGATCAGTTCACGCACGGGCAGTAGCTTCATCTTGGCGACTCGGTTCCGTTCCTTCTGATTCTGCGGCATGAAGCTCCGCGGCCATGTGGGTGTGTATTTGACAAACGAGCGGCGGTAGGGCAGCCCGGATTCCTGGGCATAGCCGATGGCATGCGCGATGCCGGAATCCGGAATGCCGCAGACACAGTCCGCCTCGACATTGTCGCGCCGGGCCAGCATGGCGCCGCATTGGTTGCGGACCTCTTCCGTGTTCCGGCCTTCATAGCTGGAGGCCGGATAGCCGTAGTAAACCCAGAGAAACGCGCATATGCGCATGCAGACGCCCGGGCATTTCAGCCGTTCAACACCACCGGCGGTCACCCGCACGATTTCACCCGGGCCCAGCTCGCGATCAACCCCGAACTGCAAATTCGGCAGCGCGCAGCTTTCCATCGTCACGGCGTAGGCTCCCTCCTTCTTCCCGATGATCACGGGGGTCCGCCCCAGCCGGTCGCGGGCGGCGTAGAGTCCGTCCCGGGTGAGCAATAGAATCGAGGCGGATCCCTCGACGGCAGCCTGTGCCTTGGCCAGTCCGTCCACAAAATCGCGCCCCTGGTTGATCAGGTGCGCGATCAGTTCCGTCGGATTGACCTCGTTTCCGCTCATCTCGCAGAAATGGACGCCCGTGGCACAGGCTTCCGCCTCCAGCCGCTCGGCGTTCTGGATAACCCCGACGGTGGCGATGGCGTAGCGTCCGTGCCGCGAATTGATGATCAAGGGCTGGTCCTCGTAATCGCTGATGATACCGATGGCGCTGCGCCCGTGCATTTTCTCGATATCGGTGTCGAATTTGGACCGGAACTGCGCATTGCGGATGTCATGAATGGAGTGGGAAAAGTTGCCGTTGTCGTTCAGGGCGGCCATCCCGCCGCGCTGCGTTCCCAGGTGGGAATGGTAATCCGTTCCGTAGAAAACATCGGAAACGCAATCCGTCGTGGAGACAACACCGAAAAATCCGCCCATGGCCAGCACCTCGTATCCGGTTAATGATCTGAACAGGGCAGCAGCATACGTTCGCCGCGGCCGGCAGGAAAGAAAAAA
>CAZGBW010000119.1:0-7726 GCA_964523995.1 uncultured Victivallales bacterium
CGACTTTCGCAACCTGGAAGTTCTTGTCGATCTCTTCTATTTTCATTATTTGTCCCCCGCGGTTCCTCCCTCGATTGCGCCCGTATGCTCGCTGAACGTGCCATAAGCCGGACGGATATGTCAAGCAAACCACCCGTCAACTCCGCGATTGCCGCGGGGTCCGATGCTATGCGACACTGGCACGATCATGGACATGGATCTCGCCGCCTTCCGCAATCTCTATCTGCACATCCCGTTCTGCTCCGGCAAGTGCACGTACTGCGCTTTTTATTCGGAGCCGTTCGCCCTGCGGCGCGCCGACCTTTTCCTGGATGCCCTGGAGCGTGAGGTCGCGCTGGCGACCGCCTCCTGCCGTCCGGCCCCGGATACGCTGTATATCGGCGGGGGAACCCCCTCCCTGCTGTCCACCCCGCAATGGCAACGCCTTTGCGCCATGCTGCACCGCCGTTTCGACCTGGGGACGCTTTCCGAATGGACCGTGGAGGCCAATCCCGGCACTGTGAGCTCACCAACGGCCGGACTCTGGATGGAACAGGGCGTCACCCGCGTCAGCCTCGGCGCGCAGTCCATGTGCGACGCCACCCTGGCCCGGATCCACCGCCGGCACAATGCGGCGCAGACGGTCGAAACCCTGCAAACTCTCCGGCAAACCGGTTTCCGCCGTCTCGGACTGGATCTGATCGCCTGCCTGCCGGAGGTCACACCGACGGAGTGGGCCTCCACCCTGCAAACGGCTGCCGACCTCCAGCCCGGCCACCTCTCCGTCTATGCCTGCAGCATCGAACCGGGTAGCCTCCTCGATCGGCAGCAAAGACAGGGACTCTGCGTCCCGGCCACCGGGGACGACGAGCAGCAGGCGCTCGACACCGCCTCCGCCCTGCTCGCCTCCCGGGGGTATGAGCATTACGAGATCTCCAATTACGCCATGCCCGGCGAACGCTGCCGCTACAATCTCAATGTCTGGAATGGCGAGGACTACATCGGGTTCGGACCGGCAGCCGCCTCCCGCTCCGGTCTCAGACGCTGGACGAACACCCCGGACCTGGATGCCTATTGCGCAAGCAGCCAGGGAGACCATCCACCGCGCGATATCGAGACACTCACGCCCTCCAGTGACGCCGCCGAGCGATTGATGTTCCGCTTCCGCCTGTCGGATGCGGTTGACCTGGAATCGTTCGCGGATCGGCACGGTGCCGCCGCACGTCAACGGATTCCGTTCTGGCAGAAACGGCTTGAAGAACTCGCGGAACACGGGATCGTCGCCTGTGTGAACGGCGGCTGGCACCGCACCCCGCAGGGCGAACGGATGGCGGACGCCATCGCCGAGGCGCTACTTCCCGACCCCGGCATGTAGTCACCGAATCGCTTGACAATCCGCATCATCACCAGCCAGACTGCCGCATGAAACATTCACCAGCAAAAGCGGGCTCCACGCCGCCACGGGTGATTCAAGTGAAGGTCAAACCCAACGCGCGCTGCAGTGCGCTCGAGGACCCCGGTGCGGGAACTTGGCTCGCGCAGTTGAAGTCGCCTCCGGTGGATGGCAAGGCTAATGCCGAGCTGATCGCCCTCATTGCCAGCCACTTCCAATGCCCGAAATCGGCCGTTACCATTAAAAGTGGCGCATCCGGGCGCATGAAGCGGGTCCGGATCGAGCAGGAATGAGTATTTCGCCCTGCCATTTCACTTTGTAAGGTTATGATCGCTGGATTTGACATATAGCGTAATCAGGTGCATGGTATACATCAAGAAACCCTGATTGGGAAACGCCATGAGCAACATGAATACATCCGGGAGCCGCCCCTACAAGCACGGGTTTGTAACGGACATCGAGCAGGACACCTTCCCGAACGGCCTCAGCGAAGAGGTCATCCGGGCCATTTCCCGGCGCAAGGACGAGCCGGCGTTCCTGCTGGAATTCCGCCTCAAGGCCTATCGCTGGTGGAAGGAACAGACGCCGCCGACCTGGGCTGCCGTTGATTTCCCGCCGATTGACTTCAACGATATCAGTTATTTCTCAGCCCCCAAATCCATGCAGGATGCGCCGAAGAACCTTGATGAAGTGGATCCGGAGCTGCTGCGGACCTTCGACCGGCTCGGCGTCCCGCTCCACGAGCGCGAACGGCTGGCCGGTGTCGCGGTGGATGCGGTCTTCGACAGCGTTTCCGTCGGCACCACCCACCAGGAAATGCTCGCGGAGCACGGGATCATCTTCTGCTCGTTCTCCGAGGCGGCCCGCCACCATCCGGAGCTGGTGCAGCGCTACCTCGGGACCGTGGTGCCGCCAACGGACAATTTCTATGCGGCACTCAATTCCGCGGTCTTCTCGGACGGCTCCTTTGTCTACATTCCAAAGGGAGTCAAATGTCCCGTTGACCTTTCCACCTACTTCCGCATCAACGCGTCCAACACCGGGCAGTTCGAGCGGACGCTGATCATCGCGGAAGAAGGCGCCAGCGTCTCGTATGTCGAGGGCTGCACCGCGCCGATGCGCGACAACAACCAGCTCCATGCCGCCATCGTGGAGTTGCTCGCGATGGATGATGCCTCCATCAAGTACTCGACGGTGCAGAACTGGTACGGCGGCGATGAGGAAGGCCGCGGCGGCATCTATAATTTCGTCATCAAGCGCGGACGCTGCGAGGGACGGCGATCGCACATCTCCTGGACCCAGGTGGAGGCGGGCGCGGCGATCACCTGGAAATATCCCAGCGTGATCCTCAAGGGGGATGATTCCGTCGGCGAGTTCTATTCGGTCGCCCTCACGAACAACCGGATGCAGGCCGACACGGGCACCAAGATGATCCATATCGGGAAGAACACCCGCAGTACCATCGTCTCGAAAGGGATCTCGTGCGACCGCTCGCGCAACAGCTACCGGGGTCTCGTGCGCATCACCCCGGGGGCCTCGGGCGCCCGCAACTACTCGCAGTGCGACTCCATGCTCGTCGGCGACCGGAGTACGGCCAGCACCTTCCCCTATCTCGAGGTGCAGAACGATACCGCGATTGTGGAGCATGAGGCCACCACCTCCCGGATCAGCGATGAGCAGCTCTTCTATCTTCAGTCGCGCGGGCTCGACAGCGAACAGGCCGTATCCCTGCTGGTCAATGGATTCTGCAAGGATGTCTTCAAGACGCTGCCGATGGAGTTCTCGGTGGAAGCGGTGAAACTACTGGAAATGAAACTGGAACATAGTGTGGGGTGATGCACCATGAATTTACTTCGGATACACGATCTGGCGGCAAGGGTGACGGACGGACCGGCGATTCTTAATGGCATTGACCTGGTGATCAACGCCGGGGAAATCCACGCCGTGATGGGACCGAACGGATCCGGCAAGAGCACGCTGGCCCGCGTGATTGCCGGCCACCCGGATTACGAGGTCACCAGCGGCTCGATCGAGTTCTTCCGGGACGGCAAATGGGCGGATGTGCTGTCGATGCAACCGCACGAGCGCGCCTGTGCCGGCATATTCCTGGCCTTCCAGTACCCGGTCGACGTGCCGGGTGTCAGCAACGCCCTTTTCCTGCAGACCGCCTTCAACGCGGTCTGCCGGGCCCAGGGCATCCCCGAGACCGACGCTTATGACTTCCGGCAGTTCCTGACCGCCAAGCTGGAGTTGATCGGCATGGATGCCGCCTACCTGGAGCGTCCGGTCAACCTGGACTTCTCCGGGGGTGAGAAAAAGCGCAACGAGATCCTGCAAATGGCGGTGCTGGCCCCGAAACTCGCGATTCTGGACGAGACCGACTCCGGACTGGATGTGGACTCCCTGCGGATTGTCGCCGAGGGGGTCCGCAAGCTGGCTTCCCCTCAGAATGCAACACTGATGATCACGCATTACCAGCGCATGCTCAAGTACATCACCCCGGATGTGGTGCATATCCTTGCCGAAGGGCGCATCATCCGCACCGGCGACCACCAACTGGCCGTGGATGTCGAAAACCGGGGCTACGAGTGGGTCAAACGATGAATAAGCCCCCTTCAAAACCGATACCGCCGCTACTCGCCAACCGGCTGGGCAACTGGGTCGAATCCGGCCACGCCGGGCCCCTATGGCTCACCGACCGCCGGCGCGCCGCGCTGGATGCCTTCGTGCAGAACGGACTGCCGACACGGAAGACGGAGACATGGAAGTACACCGACATCAACCCCGTCGTTCAACCGGAATGGAACTTCCCGCCGCTGGACGCCCACAGGCATACCGTCGGGAACGCACTGGCCCCGCTGCACCATGCCGATGACCTGAATATCGTCTTCATCAACGGGATTTACTCGCCGGACCTGTCGAATACGCAGACCGAAGAGGCCATCACGGTCACCTCCCTGCGCAGTCCGCTGCTGGGCTCGGTGCTGGAGGCCATCCTGGAACGTCCGGATGCGGCGATCGAAGCGCCGTTCGCCGCACTCAACCGGGCCGCCTGGCGCGACGGGATTGCCCTGTCGGTCAACGCCGACGCCGTGGTGCGACGGCGCATCCATCTGCTGATGCTGCACGAGGGGGACACCGCCAACGCACTGATCACCCCGCGCCTGTACCTTCGGGCGGGCATGCGGTCCGAGTCGTTCATCGCCATAACCCATGCGTCATCTTCCGGACAACGCTGCCTGAACGTTCCCTGCATTGATATTGACCTGGACGACGCGGCACGCCTGACCCTCTGCCAGACGCAGGTCCTGAACCCTGCGTCCTTCCACATCGGGGCGACCCGTATCCACCTTGGCCGGGACAGTGTCCTGCATTCGCTCGACGCCGCCTTCGGCGCGGCGTTCTCCCGGCATAATCTGACGGTGGCGATTGACGGCTCGGGCAGCGAGGCGGTGCTCAACGGCATCTACACCATGCGCGGCAACCAGCAGACGGACGTTCATTCCATCATCGAGCACCGCTTGCCGAACAGCCGCAGCCGGCAGATCTACAAGGGGATTCTCGACGGCCAGGCGACGGCGGTGTTCAACGGGGCCGTACGCGTGTCGCCCGGTGCCTGCGGTACCGATGGCTACCAGCTGAACCGCACGCTGCTGCGCAGCCCCGAGGCCCGGATCTTCACCAAGCCGGAATTGGAAATCGCCAATGATGATGTCCGGTGCACCCATGGGGCCACGGTGGGACAGCTTGATCCGCAGCAGGTCTTCTACCTGCAGAGCCGCGGCATTGCCGCCGACGATGCCCGCAACCTGCTCGCCCGCGGTTTCGTGGAGGATATTCTCTTCGCATTGACCTCCCGCCGCCAGCGCGAGATGCTGGATCGCGAGCTGGACCTCTTTTTCCATGGAGATAAATGAACCCGGAATTCAACGTTGAGGATATCCGCCGCCAGTTTCCCGTTCTCGCCGCAACGGTCAACGGAAAGCGCCTGGCGTGGCTCGACACCGCCTCCACCGCCCTCAAACCGGAATGCGTGCTGGAGGCGACGACGGACTATTACCGCCGCTGCCCGGCCAATATCCACCGCAGTGTGCATGCGCTGGGCGAGACCGCCACCGCCCTCTATGAGAACAGCCGCGAGACCGTGCGCCGGTTCATCAATGCAGGCGATTCCAGCGAGGTCATATTCACCGACGGGACCACCGGCAGCATCAACCTGGTCGCCACCAGCGCCGGACAAGCGTGGTGCAGCGCCGGGGACGAGGTGCTGATCTCCGAACTGGAGCATCACTCCAACATCGTCCCGTGGCAACTGCTGCGCGATCGGGCCGGGATCCGGCTGCGGGTCATCCCCGTCAATGACAGCGGCGACATCACCCCCGATGCCCTGCGCCGGCAACTCTCCCCGCGCACCCGGCTGGTGGCGCTGACCGCCATCTCGAACGCCATCGGCACGCAGCTGGCGCTGCCGGACCTCATCCCGATCGCGCATGCGGCCGGGGCGTATGTGCTGGTCGATGCGGCCCAGGCCGCCGCCTCGGTCCCGATTGACGTGCAGGCGCTCGACTGCGACTTCCTGGCCTTCTCCGGCCACAAGCTCTTCGGTCCCACCGGCATCGGGATCCTCTACGGGAAAAAAGCACTGCTGGAGGCCATGCCTCCCTACAAGGGCGGCGGTGACATGATCCGATCGGTGTCCCTCGAGGAGACCGTTTACAATGACCTGCCGTATAAATTCGAGGCGGGCACCGCCAACATCGCCGGGGCCATCGGCCTTGGACGCGCCATCGAGTTCATCAGCGCCATCGGTTTCGACGCCATCGTGCGGCACGAGACGCGCCTGGTGGCGGCGGCGCTGCAGGCTCTTGCCGCCATTCCGGACGTCACCCTGATCGGCACGCCCGCCGTCCGCCGCAACATCATCTCGTTCGTCATCAACGGCATTCATCCGCACGATGCCGGCACGCTGCTGGATGAAGACGGCATTGCCGTCCGCGCCGGCCACCACTGCGCCCAGCCGCTGATGAGGCGCTTCGGCGTCCCCGCGACGGTCCGTGTGTCGTTCTCGATCTACAACAACAGGGATGACATCGAACAGCTCACCGCCAGCATCAAACGCATCATCCGGATATTCGCATGACCTCCGCCACCGACCTCTACCAGGAAATCATCCTCAATCACAGCCGCCACCCGCACCATTTCGGGCGGCTGGAGAACGCCACCCACCGCATCAAGGCCGCCAATCCCCTCTGTGGCGATAGCTACGAGGTTTTCCTGCGCGTGGACGAGGGCGGGATCATTCGCGATGCCGCCTTTGAAGGAGCTGGCTGCGCCATCTCCAAGGCATCCGCCTCGCTGATGACCGATGCCGTCATCGGCCATTCCATCCAGGATTTTGAAACCCTCTTCGCCCGCTTTCACGACCTCGTCCGCGGCACCGGCACCGCACCGGAGCCCGACAGCATGGGCAAGCTCGCCGCCTTCTCCGGCATCTGGAAATTCCCCGCCCGCGTCAAATGCGCTGTCCTCTGCTGGCACGCCGCCAGAACCGCGCTTGCAGGAACCGCGCCTGCAGGAACCGCGCTGGAAGGGGGGCTTCATGAGCACCAGGGATGAACCGCTCTCCATCGTTTTCGAGACCACCCCCAATCCGCGCGCCCGCAAGGTGATCATCAACCGGGCCCTGCGCGAAGGCCCTCCCGCCACCTACCGCCGGGCCTCTGGCGCGTTCGATGGCGGTCCGCTGGTCAAGGCCCTCCTGGCAACGGCGCACGTCACCGACCTCTACCTGCGCGACACGATCCTGACGGTGACACAGGACGGGACGGGAAGCTGGTATCTGCTGGAAGACATCATCGCCGGCATCCTGCGCGAAACCATCGCCGCGCATGACCCGGCTTATGCACCCCCCGAACCGGGAACGCCGGCATCGGCATCGGCAGCCCCCCGCCCGGCCCGCAAACCCTCTCCCCAGCTGGATATCATCCGGGAAATACTCGATGCGACCATCACCCCGTACATCTCCTCCCACGGCGGCGCCCTGGATCTGATCGAGTTCAATACCGGAACCCACCGCCTGACCATCGGCTACGAAGGGGCCTGCGGCACCTGCCCGAGCTCGCTCGGCATGACCCTCGGCGCGATCCAGAACCTGCTGCGTGACCAGTACGACCCGCAGATCACCGTCGGGGTCGCCAGCCCTGGTTAAAGCATGGTCCCATTTTTGGAATTCCTGGCACGTACTCCTTGCAACCGGGGCGGCGTCAGATTATAGTCCCGCCGTCCAGAGCAGGAGACGGCTGCATTTCGAAACACGGGAGCGGTATGGCTATTAAACGGAAAATCTGTATGCTG
>CAZGBW010000120.1:0-7717 GCA_964523995.1 uncultured Victivallales bacterium
TGGGTGCCTACACCTCTTATGAGAAGTTTCTGGAGCACGACATGGATGCGGTCATTCTCGCAAACTATTTTCACGAGCATGCGCCGTTTGGATCCCCGTCAGCAGAGTCGCTGCGGTCGGCCTTGCACACTCCTGGTGGAGCTACTCAAACTTCTACTCCGATCACGAATTCCGGGCCCACTGCCTGGAATTTTCCCAGTAACTTTATCCTCAGCCCGGATTGGGCTGCGGGCCGCTGCAGTTCGGTTAGCGGCGGCCTTGCCCGGGGGCGTCCGGTTTCATTTCAATATTCAGAATTCAACATTCGCAATTAATTCGAAAAAAAGCAAAAGAAAGAAAGGTTTGTTCCCAATGATTCAGAATTCAACATTCGAAATTAAGAAAGGTTTGTTCCCAATGATCTCGACGTTGCGCACTCGCCTTCTAGCATTGTTTGTCGCAATGACTGCACATGTTGGCTTGGCCTTTGAGGCAACTTCCGAGAAGCAGGTCATCACCCTGCCTCTGTCCACATCGGCAGCCACCGTGGATGGGGCGCTGGGCGATGGCGAATACCGGGATGCGGTCGTTCTGAGCGGCTCGTTCAAGGGTTGGGGGAAGTCGCCCCGCCCGCAGTCGCCCACCGTTTACTTGAAGCGCACGGCCGACCGCTTCTTCGTCTGTGTCGACAATCCGCTGAAGGAAGGCGAACGGCCGTCGATGCGGGGAGCGGTGCCGGACAATCCCGGCATCGCCATGGGCAACGCCATCGAGATGTTCTTCCTGCCGCACCAGCCCGACGGCGAATTGCTGGCCTATATCCAGTACATCTCCAATGCCCGCGGCTGCGTCTACGACGCCATCAGCCGGCCGCAGGTGGGGGTGACCTATGTGGCCGAATACAACGTCCCTTGGCTCTACCAGAACCGCATCGTGCCCGGCCACTGGTACAGTGAAATCTCGACCACCTTTGCCGACATCAACGTGGCCAGCACGGTGGATGGCGAGTGGTTCGACTTCGACATCGGGCGCGACGGCGGCACCGGCCCGAACGGCGTCCACTCCTATACCATGGCCTATCACACCATCCAGGCCGGCAATGGTGTCCGCATGGTGTTCGAGGCTGACGCACCCTTTGTTCAGTGGTTGAGCTTCGGCGACTTCGAGAACGCCCGCTTCACCCCGCGCCTGCGCCTAGTCGGCAACGGCCGCCGGACCGACCTGAAGGTGCATGTCGCCCTTCATGCCGCCGCAAAAGCGGCCGATGGCAGCCTGCCGCTGCTGTGGCAGGAAAGCCGGGACGTGACGGTGAGCGCCGACGGCACGGCGGACGTGGACTTTTCCCATGCCCTGGACAAGGACAGCAAGGGCGTGGCCCGCTACCGCATCACCAAGGCGGAGGGCGGCACCTTGTTCTTCCGCGAACTGCCCTACCAGACAAACCTGACCGCACCGCCGCTTTACGAGAAGGCGGAACCCAAGCCGCTGGTGGCCGAGGCCAGGATGGCACCGAGCTACGGACGGATCGGCGTGTCGGCCGACATCATCGACTACCAGGGCGACAAGAGCCGGGTCGCCGTGGATGTCGTCGCCAGCCGCGCTGGCCAGGAGCTGGGGCGGGTGCGCATGGACAAGTTCCAGCTCGACTTTGCCACTGGCATCCTGGAACTCGGTGAGTTGTCCGCCGGCGACTATCAAGTCGCCTTTACCATGGTCGACCGGGAAAGCGGCCAACCGGCCGGCCCCCGTGAAACGCTCCGTTTGACGCGTAAGATCTACGAATGGGAGAACAACGGCCTGGGGGCCGGCGATCATATCCCCGAACCGTGGGTGCCGATTGAGGTTTCAGGTGTCAGGGGTCAGGGGTCAGGGAAGAACGGGGAAGCTAAAGGCAAAGAGGATCTGTTGCGGGCCAGGGTTTGGGGACGGGAGTACACCTTCAGCGGTTTGGCGCTGCCTGCCTCGGTCATGACTCGGCAACCCAACCCGGCCCTGGGGCCTGAAATTGCCGACGTGCTGGCCGGGCCGGTGCGGGTTGTCAGCGAAGTCAACGGCCGCCCCGAGACCTGGCAGGCCGGCGAACTCGAGCGTGGCCCGGTGCAGAAGAGCAGTGCAAAACTGTCCGGATCGGCCAAATCACCCACCCTCACAGCCACGGTTCAAGGCACCCTTGAGTTTGACGGCTTCTACAAGATCCGCCTGCGGCTCGAGCCGACCGCGGCGGACAGCCAGTACAGTTCGATTCGCATCGAGGTCCCGGTACCCAGCGAGACCGCGCGACTCTTCCACTGCGTCGGCGAATCCATGCGCACGAATAAGACCTTCGCCGATTTCACCGGCAAGGCCGACGGCGTGCTCTGGGATTCGCAAAGCACCGCCCGGAACTCCCTGATCAAAGGCAACTTCATGCCGGTGGCCTGGCTCGGCAGCGAAGACCGCGGCATCGCCTGGATGTGCGACACCGACCGGACCTGGCAGATCGCCTTCGACAAGCCCTGCCTGGATGTGGTCCGCCATGGCGGCGAGACCGTGCTCCGCATGCACCTCTTGAATCGGCCAGGCAAGTTGACCGCCCCCATTGACGTCACCTTCTCGCTGCAGGCGACCCCGATCCGGCCGCGCCCAGCCGGTGGTACCTGGAAAGATATCGAGTGGTACGGCTGGGGCCATTTCGACATGCCGCTCATCTACAACGGCTGCTTCGATGCCTATCGCAAAGGTGAGCTTCCCCAGAACGGCCCCTGGTACCGGACCAAGCAGGCGAAGGAGGAAAACCGCTGGTGGCGCTACGGCTGTCTCAACAGCGACCGCATTCCCAAAACCGACCCGACCTATGGCGACATCATTAAAGATTTCGGTGCCGAGTGGTACTGCGATAGCATTTTCATGAAATACCAGAACCCCGCCCACCAGGACTTCGAACTGTGGGCCTGGAAACAGTGGCACGATGAAGCCAGTTGCGACGGAGTCTATTTCGACAACACCTTTCCGGCCCCGTCGACCAACCTGCTCAACGGCACGGCATACATCGACGAAGAAGGCCGCCTGCGGCCCGGCTACGGGGTCATGGCCTACCGCGATTTCATGAAGCGGCTGCGCATCATGCTACTCGACTTCGGCCCGGCCCCGGTGCTCAAGGCGCACATCACCGACACGCCGATTCCCGGCCATCTCGGCTTCTGCGATTTCTGGCTCGACGGCGAAAACGGCGGCTATCCCGATCCGCGCCTGAAGAACCCCGACTTTGTCGACCGCTGGTACAACCCCACCGGCATGGCCAATATGCGCATCTCCTGCGGCCAGCAGTGGGGCACGATCCCCGAATATCTGTACGACTGGGGCATCGAGCCGACCCACGCGGTGCTTGGCCTCTTCGACCTGCCCAACTGTTTCATGCCAATGGGCGAGCGCCCGTACCACGACTTCGGCATCAAAGCGGCCGATGTCCGCTATCTGCCCTACTGGACTGCCGACCCGCCGGTGACGGTTGCCGCTGGCGGCCCGGACGTGCTGCTGACCGTCTGGAAACGCCCGGGACAGGCCCGGGTGCTGATCAGCAACCTGAGCCAAGATGACCGAGACGTCAACTTGCAGATCAATATAGCCAAGCTGGGGGTGCCCGCCAACGCGGTCGCCCTGGATGAACGCGAGGGCGGGTTGCTGCCCATGGCCGGCAGCCGGATCGGCCCCATACGGGTTCCCCGTCATGACTACCAGACTTTGATCATCGCCGAGCCCGGCCGCTACCAGCCCCTGCCGAAGAGTTTCGGCGACAAGCTCATGCCCGCCGAAAACTTGCGGACTCCGCAACTGTGCGATGATTTCAGTGCCCTCGCTCCGGCCTGGGAGAAGCACCTGTCACCGAACCTCGACCGGGTTACCGGACGTCATAAGGTGCCGAGCGAACCGCTGGCCATCCGCTGGGGAAGTCTGCGTTTCCGGACGGGACTCTGCATGTATTCCAACCTGCGCCGTCCGTTCAGGCAGGACAACTGCTCGGTTCAGGTCCGCCTCCGGGCGCCGGGCCATTATGTCAACTGGAGCTGGCAAGCCAGCCGCTTCGGCGAAAATATGGGACCAGCCCTGGCGTTGCGTTGGACAGACGGGCGCGAAGTTCGCATCACAGCGTTCAGCCAAGGCGACGGCGAGGCATTCACCGCTATTGGCTCCAAAGCCGATAGCAGCCGGGCGTTCAGAAAGTACGGGCCGAAACCGGGATTCATCAATTTCATGCGGATCGAGCTGCGTCCCGATAAGCTTGTTTTTCTCAGCAGTTCCGAAGGTGAGGCCTGGCAGGAGGTGGCATCCCTGCCACGGACCGGCTTTGAAGGCGCACCCGACACCCTGCTGCTCGGTCAGGGGCTCGAAAAGGACGGGCACCTGGTAAACTATCCCGTCGATGTCTACTTCGACGACCTGGTCGTCGCACGATTGCCGAAGGCAGAGTAACAATGTCCATTTACAAAACCAACCTCAACTACAGTTTCCGCTACGACGGCAAGCGATTTCGTGAACATGAGTCGGACTGGCCGTGCGTCGGCGAGAACTGCCGTCAAAATAAGGAGTCCGGCTTGACTGTGATCGAACAGGTCACCAGGTACGGCGAGGCCAGAGTCACCGAATGGCTGTTGCGATTCTCGAACTGCGGCGAGGCCGATTCACCAATCCTGTCCCGGATTTTTCCGCTGGATATGCTCGTCACCCCGGCCGCGACGCCGATTCCGTTCCGGAACGGCTATGAACCCACCGGCATCGCCTACACCGATTTCATCCTGCACTACTTTCACGGCAGTGAAGCCGGAACCGATGATTTTGCCCCGATGCGGCAGCGTCTTGGAAAGAACGGGGCGCGAAGCTTCGTGCTGTCCGCCCAGGGCGGGCGTTCGAGCAACGGGCACATGCCGTTCTTCAACCTGCAGACCAGCGAGGAATCCGGGTTGTTTTTTGCCATCGGCTGGTCCGGACAATGGCAGGCGCAATTCGAGACCTGCAACGGCAGCGGCCTGCGGGTGCGGGCGGGCATGGAGGACGGGCGCTTCTACCTCAAACCGGGCGAGTCCGTGCGCACGCCAAGCATTGTGATGATGGAATGGAACGGATCGCTCACGGAAAGCTGGAACCAGTGGCGGCGCTTTCTGCGGCAACACAAGACCCCCACTCTGGCTGGCCAACCATGCGAACCCCGCACCTGGGCCAATTCCTGGTTCACCTTCAATTGCGGCTACGGGGTGAACGAACGGAACCAGCTCGACACGCTCGACGGCGCGGCGAACCTGGGCCTCGAATACTTCGTCATCGATGCCGGCTGGTTCGACTGCCCGCACCCCTATTGGTGGGACGGGGTCGGCAATTGGGAACGGCCGCGGCCAGAGGCATTTCCGCATGGCTTCAAGCCAATTTTCCAGCGGGCGAAAGAGAAGGGCATTGGCTTCGGAGTCTGGTTCGAGTTCGAACGCGCCGCCATTTCCTCACGTGTAGTCAAGGAACATCCCGAGTGGGTGCTGGGCGCGACCGAACATCATACGCGCCAGGCCAAAACCGTGGATGTAGAGCATACAAGTTGCCTGCTGGACTTGGGTAAAACGGATGTTCAGAATTGGATACTTGGGATCGTCGATGGATACGCCGCCCAAGGCATGGCCTGGTTCCGCCACGACTTTAATGCCGACCCGCTCGAAATCTGGCGGAATGCCGACGCGCCGAACCGGCAGGGCATGACCGAGATCCGCTACATCGAGGGCTTGTATCGCGTATACGACGAAATCCACCGGCGTCATCCCGCCCTGTTCATCGAAGGCTGCGCCAGTGGCGGACGGCGGATCGACATCGAAACGGTCTCCCGCAACCACGGCTACTGGGCCACGGATATGATGTGCGGAACCCCCGAACCGAAGCAGGCTCATATTGCGGGGTTCAATCACATCCTGCTGCCGCACTGGCATAACACGGTCCTGCGGGATCAGAATGCCCCGGCGGCCGACACCCCGGCGGCCCGCTACCGTTTCTTCTCGTTCCTCGGCGGCGCCCCCTGCCTGTGCTTCGATACCCGGCAGCCCAAGTTCAATCCCGACCTGGTTCGCGAGTGGCTGGGAATCTTCAAGGACATCCGCCACCTCACCGAGGGCGACTTCTACGCCCTCACCGAATACAGCCTGAGCCGGGAAACCTGGTGCGCCATGCAGTTCCATCGGCCCGACCTGGAACGGGGGCTACTCGCTGTATTCCGCCGCCCAGATTCGCCATATGCCACAGCTATATTCTCGCTGCAAGGACTTCAGGGAAACGCCATCTATCAGTTTGATCCCCTCTTTGAAGGCGATTCTTTCTCAGGCACGGGTGCTGAAATGCGCCAGAGATTGACCGTTAAGCTGGACAGCGCGCCTGATATTGCGCTCATGGTTTACGCTAAAGCATAACATTAAAATGGAGATTTACAGTGTCCGATTTATGGAAAACAAATTGGCCTGAGACCAGGCAGCATTTTCTTGACTGGTGGAAGCGTCAGGGTTTGGTCCTGGGGATGTGGGGGTATCCTCTCTACCGGCGCATTCTTGACGCGGGCAAGTCGGTGCAGGTGGTTGGCGTCGAACCCGATGAGATTGTTCCTTTGCTCGACGCGATTGGCGGCAAAGGAGTATATATCATCACAGGATTCCGCGACCGTAAAGAAGCCGAGTCGATGCTTGAACAGGTTGAACCTTATCGTTAATTAATTATCAAGGTTAATTCTAAATGAAAAAAACAATTGTACTATCAGATGATTCCCAGCAGTTTACCCTGCGCATTGATGAAGAGGGGATTCTAAGGGCAACCTTGGAAGTGCAGGGGGCAGGCTGTCGCCTTTGGCCGACGGCACCCCTGGCCGAAGCCGTGGTTTACGACAAGATGGAGCGCCGCAGCCGCTGTGCCCAGTGGCAGGTTGACGAACTCAGTGGCGGCGACCGTGCGGCCTACGTCCGCCTTTGCCTGCCCTACGAGGAAATCTCCGTCGGCCTGCACCTTACGATTCAGGATGGCGAACTGCGCGTCTCCATGCCGATGGTTGAATGCTACGAGCTGCGTGACCGAATCCAGCGGCTGATGACGGTGCGTCTGCTGCCGGGGCTGGCCCGGGCGGGGGCTGACGGGCAGGTGCTGCTTCCGTTGCAGAGCGGCATGCTATTCAGCCCGAAAGGCAAACCGGCGGTCCGCGATGAATTCATGATCTATGGCGAACAGTCCCGCTGGGAACTGCTGCCGACCCTGCCGCTGTGCGGCGTGACTGATTCGGATGCAGGACTTCTGTTTCTCGCTACGAAGGGTGCTCCGGAGATCTTGTGTGAAGTGGAGACAGACGGCAAGAGCAATGGTCAAACCGGTTTGTCTTTCAGTCTGCGGAGATTCTGGCCCGATCCGGTCTGCCGTGATGACCGCGAAATCCGCATCATTCCCTTTGATCCCGCCGAACAGGATCTTGTCAATTTCGCCGGGCATCGGCTGCGGCGGCATATCATCGATGATTTCGGCAAGCCGACATTGAAGCAGCGGGCCAAAGAATCAACCCAGGTCCGACAGTTACTGGAGTCGCATCTCATCCGTATCTTCCATGGCATGCAGCCGATCGGCATGGCAGCGGCCATGGACCAGAAAGACGTCATCAACATCCGCGAACCATTCGTTTCCGCCACCACCTTCGCCCAGGCCCGCGAGGGTCTCCGGCGTCTGCACGATGCGGGGATCGAGCGCATGCACGTCGAAA
>CAZGBW010000121.1:0-7706 GCA_964523995.1 uncultured Victivallales bacterium
AATCGTACGCCGTGTACCAGGACGCCGAGTGCGCACAGGATAATGTTAAGTCCGTGCCCCAGCAGCAGGATCAGAGCCATTATCGGTACGGTCCAGATTCTTTCCACGCCCATGCCGATGGCCATGCCGTTAAAACTCTGCGCCACCGCCAGCGAGGCCATCCCGACCGCGAAAAGCCGGATATAGGAGACAACGTCCACAAAACAATTGACGATGCTAAGGGGGAACATGGCATGCTGGATAAAGTCCTTCTTCAGGTCTTTAGGCGAGGTCATGAACAGCAGGATCAGCACCAGGCTGGTGACAAACAAGGGCATGAAGAAGCCGGGGTAGGGGTTGCCAAGCACCATCTTCTGTGCGGTTAGGTTCATTGACCAGACCAGGCCGATCCAACCGATCTGCGCGAGTGCTTTAGGCGAAGGGGCCAACGCGATGGTGTTCCAGGCATGCGCAATCGTCAGGTGGACGGCACCGATCAGGAAACAGAGCATAATGACATTATCGCGCGCGTTTTCTCCGGTCAACCAGCCGATTTGCGCCTTTTGCAGCAGAGCGGGCAGCGCCGTGACCTCAATGGCGAAGTAAGTGCCGGTCAGTACCCCCCAGATAATGGTGCCGATGCTCAGGATCCCGAACAGCACAAAGGGATAGGCGGGCGCTTTCGGCTTCTTATAACGGGCAAACAGCGTGGCCAGCAGGAAAAGGGCACCGTACCCGGCATCGCCGATCAGGATGGCGAAGAAAATGCTGAAGAAAACAAGGAAGAGTCCGCTGATGTCTGATTCCCGGTAACCGGGCAGGATTTGCAGCATCTGGAAAACGGCTTTGATCGGTTTCACCCAGGTCGGCAGTTTCAGAAGCGTCGGCACGGCGTCATCATCAGCGGGTTCCTCGATGCGCAGTGCCCAGCCCAGTTCGCCGGCGGCGGCCTGGATGGCGCTGACGGAATCGGCCGGAGCAAACCCGCTCAGGAAGACGACCCGTCCATGCCGGCCCATGCCGTCATGGACGCGGGCGAACTGCTCCCTCTCGCAGCGCTGGTGCAGCGCTTCGTCCACGATCGGTTTGCAGGGTGTCAGCCGGTGGAGTTCGCGATTGCTGCCCTCGATATCGCGGCGGTGGTCGGCGATTTGAGCATCCAGTTCCGCCAGGGAATGTTTCGGCAGGTGAAACGGGGTGGCGGCCTCCAGATTAAAGTCCCGGTGGGCGATAGCGGCGATGTGGGTGCCCTTCTTGTCGGTCGAGAGGATATGGATCTGGACGTCGCCGGGAGCGTCGAGCAATTCAAGATCGCGGACGTGATAGAGTTTGACGACGATGCCCTTGGCGGAAAGCGCCTTCACGGATTCCGGCGAGAAATCACCGAACGGCGCCTGGGTGTGGCGGGTACGCAGCAGCGTGGCTAGCTGCTCTTCCAGATGGGTCCGCCGGGAGTGAAGGCCGGTCACCTCCTGGATCAGCGTGTCGGCATCCCCCTCGCCGCGCGAGCATGCGTGCTGAAAAGGCTTCTCGAAGGCATGCAGCGTGTCCAGCGCGAGGCGAGCCTGCTCTACGGCGGCACTAGCCGCCTCCAGGGTGTCACCGCTGGTTTCCTTTGACGGGACCACATGCAGCACACCCAGCGCCCGCAGCCGGTGGAGTGCATTCTCCTTGTCGGTCTGGAGGCAGACCACGGCGATTTTCTTCATCGGGGTAATCATTTAAAGAGCCTCCGCTTGTGCGTCGATGGCCGTTCTTTCGGCGCGTCTCTTGGCCAGCTTCCCGCGGGCGACAGCGGCGGTCTGCTCATCACCAAGGTAGATCTTGATCGTGCGGATATTCTCGCGGCACTCGGGAATCTTGACTTTCTCAAAGAGGTTGACCCGCTGTGCAGTGGTGCGCAGTTCCTCGCTGATCAGGCGGCGCTGCTCCGCCAGGATATCCGTTTCGGCCTGCAGCCGGATCAGTTCCGCCATCACGTCCTGGGCGTCATCGAGCCAGGACGGCGTCTCGAAGAGATCCGGCTCGGTTCGCTTCAGCGACACGGATTTCAAGATGGGAATATTGACGCCGGCAATATTCCCGGATTCGGTCTCGATGCGATCAAGCGTCACCATGGCATCGTCGGGCACCGGCTCCGAGAAGAGCGCGACCCATTTCCGGAGACCGGTCATGGCCCCGTTGAACGCGGATTCCTTCTCCTCGACACGGCTGTCAATCATCTGGATTTCGCTTTGCAGTTGCTGTTTTTTCAGCAGGAGCATTGGCAGGAAACGGCGAAAACGCGTCAGCGCCTCGTTCTGTGCCTTCAGTTCGTTCTTCGTATGTTTGATCTTCGCCATGCCGAGTAACCGTATGGATAACTATTTGTTCCCGCTGTCGCTGCCGGTCTTGGGCCAGAACTTCTCGATGATGGCCGATTGAATGCCGGTTTCCATTGGCTCAAAGCAATCCGCCAGGATCTGCCAGCCTAGATCCAGCGCCTGTTCGAGCGGGATGTTGACCGATAGATCCATCATTTCCTTCTCGAAGCGAACGCCGAATCTGAGCAATTTCTTGTCCCAGTTGCTCATCCGGAAACCCATTGTTTGCTTTTCCAGCGTTTCCCGGTAGCCGGCAAAGAGCTGGATCATGGTGTCCATGATGGTGCGGTGGTCTTTGCGGGTTTTCCCGTTGACCTGTTGTTTGAGACGGCTGAGCGATCCAAAGGGCTCGATCCGTCCGCCGCGCAGGTAAAACTGCCCTTCGGTGATGTAGCCTGTGTTATCCGGTACCGGGTGGGTGACATCGTCGCCAGGCATCGTGGTTGCCGCCAGGATCGTGATGGATCCGGCGGTATCGAAGTCCACCGCCTTCTCGTAGCGGGAGGCAAGCTGGCTGTAGAGATCGCCCGGATAGCCGCGATTGGAGGGAATCTGCTCCATCGTGATGGCGATTTCCTTCATCGCATCCGCGAAATTGGTCATGTCCGTCAGCAGCACCAGCACGCGTTTACCTTCGAGTGCAAACTGTTCGGCAACCGCCAGGCTGACATCCGGGACGAGGAGGCATTCCACTACGGGATCGGCGGCCGTATGCACGAACATCACGCTGCGCGAGAGCGCTCCGCTCTCTTCCAAGGTGTCCCGGAAGTAGAGATAGTCGTCATGTTTGAGCCCCATGCTGCCGAGAATGATGATATCCACCTCGGCCTGCAGGGCGATGCGTGCCAGCAGCGCGTTGTAGGGCTCTCCGGCCCGGGCGAAGATGGGCAGCTTCTGGGATTCGACCAGCGTGTTGAACACGTCGATCATGGGGATGCCGGTCCGCACCATGTTTTTCGGTACGATGCGCTTGGCGGGATTGACCGAGGGCCCGCCGATATTCACTTCGCCCCCATGCAGTTGCGGACCCTTGTCGCGCGGGATGCCAGCCCCGGTGAATACACGGCCCAGCAGCGCATCGCTGAAGGGAATCTGCATCGGATGGGCGAGAAAGCGCACTTCCGCGTCGGTGGCGACGCCGCGGCCACCGGCAAACACCTGCAGCGAAACCTCGTTGTTGTGCAACCGGATCACCTGTGCCAGGGACGTCCCGGTTCGCGAGGTCACTTCGGCCAGCTCTTTATATTTCACCCCTTCGGCGTGAAGGGTAATCACGTTACCCGCGATTTTCTCAACGCGGTGATAAAGCTTATGCATCCTTGGTGACCTCCGCTGTCATCGCCCGGAGTTCCTCTTCGAGCGCTTTGAATTTTGCGTCCTGCATGCCAACCCGGTTCCAGTCCTTGTGGATCTGTGTCAGTTTATGGAAAAAGCGCCGGGCATCGTCTTTTTCGTTAAATCGCATACTGGTGCGCAGGATGCCGGTCAGCATGCCGAATACGTATCGCTGCCGGTCGCCGGGCGTGGCCGCGTCGACGTTGTCAAAGGCGTCCTGCTGCAGATAGACGGCGTCGAGATATTCGGTTTTCAGGTACAGTAGGAAATCATCCATGGCGGTGCCTTCCTCGCCGACCACCTTCATCATCTGGCCGATCTCCGTCCCGCGCTTCAGTGTCCTGCGGGCGAAGTCGACATCGGCTGTATCGACGACGCTGTCATATTTGGACCAGCTCTCGAGCGGGTCGATCGCCGGGTAGCGGCGCGCGTCCGACCGCGTGCGGGATAGCCCGTGGAAGGCCCCGACCACCTTCAGGGTCGCCTGCGTAACCGGTTCGTCGAAGTTGCCGCCGGCCGGGCTGACCGTGCCGCCGATGGTCACCGACCCGATCGATCCGTCTTTGAGTCGTACAATCCCGCCGCGTTCATAAAAGGCGGCGATCACGGATTCAAGATAAGCGGGGAACGCCTCCTCGCCGGGAATTTCCTCCAGGCGCCCGGAGGTCTCGCGCAGGGCCTGCGCCCAGCGGGAGGTGGAGTCGGCCAGCAGCAGGACATTCAGTCCCATCTGGCGGTAGTAGCCCGCCAGTGTGATTCCCGTATAGACGGATGCCTCGCGGGCGGCGACCGGCATGGAGCTGGTGTTGCAGATGATGACCGTACGTTCCATCAGACTCTTCCCGGTGCGCGGGTCGGTCAGTTCCGGAAACTCGCGCAGGGTCTCCACGACTTCACCGGCGCGTTCGCCGCAGGCGGCGATAATCACGATATCCACATCCGCGTTGCGGGACGTCAGCTGCTGGAGCACGGTCTTGCCGGCGCCGAACGGCCCGGGAATGCAGTATGTGCCGCCACGGGCGACCGGGAAGAATGTATCCACGCTGCGGATCGTGGTGATCAGCGGCTGCGTTGGCCGTAGCCGTTCGGAATAGGCCCGGATCGGAAGTTTGACCGGCCAGCGCTGCATCAGCGCCGCTTCGCGGATTTCGCCGTGCTCGTCTTTCAACCAGGCAATTGTCTTTTCTACAGTGTAGTCACCAGCGGCGGCAATCGATTCAATGGTGTAGACCCCGTCAAAAACAAAAGGAACCATGATACGGTGTTTGAAAATACCTTCCGGTACGCTGCCGAGTGTTTCGCCGGCTGTCACGGTTTGGCCCACGACGGCTTCGGGCGTGAACGCCCATTTGCGGTCACGGGGGAGTGCATCCAGGTAAATGCCGCGTTGCAGGAAAAAGCCGCACTTCTCCGCCAGCCGCGGCAGGGGATTCTGGAGGCCGTCATAGACCTGTGTCAGCAGGCCGGGCCCTAGTTCCGCCGAAAGCATCTCTCCCGTGAATTCCACCTTGTCGCCGATGCCAAGATCCGTGGTGTCCTCGAACACCTGCATGTCGGCCAGCCGGCCGCGTACTCGCACCACCTCGCACATCAGGCGCATGTCGCCCAGGCAGGCATAACCGACTTCGTTCTGGCTGATGGCGCCTTCAAATGCAACGGTCAGCATGTTTCCGTTTACGCCGACAATCTTACCGCTGTTCTGCATCATCATAAACAACCTTTTCCGATCACCGCCGGCAGGCGGTTATGGTCCTATTTTAAAGAGGCGTCCAGAGGACTGTTTCCCGCCGGCGCACTCAGCGCGGCGTCCACGCGTTTAAGAGCTTTATCCGTGTTTAAAGCCGACCAGCGTTGCGCGATACGGAGCTTCACGACATAGGCCAGCACGACCGGTGTGGCGAATGGATCAAAGCCAGCCAGTTCGTCCAGGATCTTCCAGCGCAGGCGGTCCAGCGCCTGTTCTCGCGTCAGCGGGTCCGGAAGATCAAAGGCGTCCTCCACGGCATCTTCGATAAACGTGTCGAACCCCGTATGCGGGCGCAAACTGCCGGCGGCATCGGTTTTGCGGCGTTCGGCCCTTGAGCGGGCGACCGCATTGCGGAGCTGGATCTCGCGGGACTGCCAGGCCGCGACAAACGGATGAGCCGCCGCCGTCCGCCCGTCCCCGTAATCCGGGCCATTGCACAGCCGCTCCAGGGCTTTCCCGTCCCGCTCGTTCAATTGCGAGATAAATAGCGCTTTGAACGCCTCCGGGGTCATGGGCGGCGGCTGGGTGAGTTTCAGCGACGGCAGGCTGGCGATGAGGTAGTAGCAGCTCATGAGACGGCGGCGCCCCCCCTCTGCCGCAGCGCGTTCCTGACGATCTCCGCCAGTTGCGGACGAAGCAGTTTGCAGATGGCGCCGGTAAGGGCTTCGCCGGTGAAATCGTGCTGTACACCGCTGTCCTTGAGTTCTACCCGGAAGCCGGAAACAATGCCGCGGCTGCTGCGGATTGTCAGCCCGTCCCGCATGGCATCGGCGAATTCCTTGAGAAACATGGCGTTGATGGCCTCCTTCTGCCGCTCATTCAATAGCACTTCGATATTCGTGGCGTTATCCGCCGTGCAGTAGGCGCGGATGACGTCCCTGATGAGATCCGTCAGGGCTTCCGGACGCATGGCCCCATCGACGCGGCGGCTGACGATACCCTGCAGGGTTTCGGTCACGGCATCGCCAACCGAGAGGATGATGTCGCGGGCGGCATGGCCAATGGCGCTTTCGCTGCGGCGGCGGAACAAATCACTCTCCGCTTTCGCCTTCTCAAGGATGGCGGCGGCTTCCTTGTGCGCATCGCTCAAGAGTGTCTTGGCCTTCGCTATCGCCTCGGTGGTGATCTGTTCCGCCTGTGCGTCGGCGCGCTCCACGCCTTCTTTTTGAATGCGGTCCAGCAATCCCTGAAGTTCCTCTGCCATGATGTGATTTCCTTTATGAAAAGGCGTTTGTCTCTCGATTAAACAATTTCGACCGGAAGGGGGGTTGATACCACACTGTTCGGCCCCTGTCCTTTGGCGGCCACCAGATTTTTCCCAAGCGCACCCAGAACGTCCTGCAGGGTCCTTCTCTGGTCCTCGATCTTAACCAGGGCGAGGGCGCCGACGGTGACATGGATGCCGCCCTCGCCCTGGCCAACCGCTTGTTCGCTGATGGCATGCACCAGTGTATTCAGCTTGTCACGGGTTTCGCCCGCCGTGAGCCCGGATAGATAGAGAATAAACTCGTCGGCCCCAAAGCGGGCGATGACGTCCATCTCCCGGATGTTGCGTTTGACAATGCCAGCCACTTCCTCGAGCAGCGCGTGTGCCTCGCCAATGCCGTGGGTCTCGATGTATTTCCGGAACGCCTCGACGGCAATCAGAGCCAGGCCTACGCCGTATCCGTGCGTGCGTGCCCGCTCCAACTCCACGCCCAGGGCGGGGATGAACGCCTTGTACTGGAGAACATGGGTGGCATCGTCGAGCTGCGACAGTTTCTTGCCGGCCTGGATCAGGTCAAAGCGTTCAATCATGGAGCCGATCAGCATCCCGATGACCTGCAGATGCAACAGGTCGGACTCGTCAAAAACGTCGTGGTCCTCCCGGTCGCAGAAAATATAACCCACGCCGCGCTGATTGCGGATGACCGGGGCCAGTACGGCGGAGGTGAAGTCATGCTCCAGTTTCAGGCTCCGGTAGATGTCGGAGGCGTGATCCACATCGTTCAGCAGGATGGGACGTTGTTCAAGGACGACCTGCTCGGCAATCGGGCTGGGTTCCGACCTGTGATATTGCTTGACGAACGTGTAGCTGATCTGGCGGGAAATCTTGATGCGCAGCTCGCCGGTATCCTCATCGATCAGGATGACCGCGACGCTTTGGGAGGGGAAGTAGGCCTTCATGCTGTCCATGATCACGTGCAGGCCCTCTTCAAGGGAAAGGGCGCCGTCCGCCTTGCGCATCACATGCACGAGCCATCCGCCGAGCGATGTTGAATTTGGCATATCCGTTCCTTCCC